>QWPB01000009.1 GCA_003671275.1 Planctomycetota bacterium
AGGAATGGGCCGGGGTAACGATGCACATCCAGCACATGCCCTACCGGGAAATCATTCCCGCCCGAGGCACAGTTCACCAGCCGTGACGGGTCGTACTCCATGGTCCATTTGGTCACAGCCACCGTGTTCGCCTGGCCCCACGCTTCGTTGAATGGGACCCACATCACGATCGACGGGTGATTGTGGAGGGCGTCGATGATCGCCTTCCACTCCTTGTTGTAATTGTCCATCGACTCCGGCGAGCGGGTCAGCTCCGTGTTGTCATGCCCTCCCACTGGATCCCAGGGGGCATTCACATCGCCGCTGGGCATATCCTGCCACACGAGCAGTCCCAGCTTGTCGCACCAGTAGTACCAGCGGTCCGGCTCGACCTTCACATGCTTGCGGGCCATGTTGTAGCCCAGACGCTTGGTCATCTCGATATCGAACTTCAGGGCCTCATCCGTCGGAGCTGTGTAGAGCCCATCCGGCCACCAGCCCTGATCGAGCGGGCCGAACTGGAAGACAGGTTTGTTGTTCAGGAACAGACGATTAACCCCCTTATCGTCCTTCTGCATCGCGATCTTGCGAATGCCGAAGTAGCTGGTGATCGTGTCGGAAGCGAACTCTCCGACCTTGCGGCCCTCAATCACATCGACCACCCTCGATACCCGCAGCCCGTACAGGTGCGGCTGTTCCGGCGACCAGAGCTTCGGCTCTTTGAGCGGGATATCCAAAGTCACAGTGCCGCGATCCGTAACACCCTCTGCGGTCGCGAAGACCTGCTCCCCATCAAGAACTTCGACCTTGATCTTGGACTTTACCGGGGCCTTGGTCTCCAGCCCGGCTTTGACCTCCACGCGGACGGAGGACTTGTCGACATCGGGCGTGATCTTCAAGCCCTGCACAGCTGCGAGCGGCTCACGCTCAATCCACACCGTCTGCCAGATCCCGCTGACAGGCGTGTACCAGATACCGTTCGGCTTCTGGACCTGCTTACCGCGCGGCTGGTAGCCCTCGTCGGTGTTGTCGAGCACCCGCACGATCAACTCGTTCTCACCCTGCAGATTCAACTTCGACGAGGGATGGTCGATGTAGAACGAGAACGGGTCGTAGCCTCCCGTGTGGCGGGCGTACTCGATCGGCTGCCCGTTCAGATAAACCTGACAGCTCCAGTCGACCGCCCCGAAGTGCAGGAGCGTGCGATGGTGCTGCGTCTTCTCGTTCTGATCAAGCGTGAACTTGCGGCGGTACCACAGGGCTTGCTCCGGTCCCACCGTCTTGCCGACCCCACTCAGGGACGACTCGACCGCAAACGGCACGAGGACCTGCCCGTCCCATTTCTGCGGAACGCCCGCCTTGCGATCCGTAATCGCATAGTCCCACAGTCCGTTCAGGCTTTGCCAGTTGTCCCGCTGAAACTGGGGCCGCGGGTATTCAGGAAGTGTATTCGCCGGGTCAACGTCCTTGGCCCACCGCGTCAGCAACCGAGGTGCAGCGGGCTTCCACTCCGCAGCCACCCCGCCGCAGAGTGCCCCCAGCAAAAAACAACCCACAATCAGACACCGCATGTTCGAACTCCCTGAGAACCGGAAGTCAGTTTACTCGTTCATCGGGCCCTAAAACAGTTTCGTGAACAGCCCTTTCATGGCGGTGTTGCAAGTTACTCGCCTCACTCTCTGAGGATTGCCACACACACCAACTACTGATCAACTGCACACACGTTCCCCCGCGATGAAATGCGTCCGCACTTCACCCCGTTGCCCCCCTAGATCTCAAAATCGTGGGGTTCCGTTCGACTCCCTTAGCGGGAGTGGCAATAATCCTGTTCCCCGAGTCAGACCGGCCACAGCTTGGACGATCAGGTCCGGTGCCCCGTTGTCTGCCACATCACAAGGTCGCTTTCATGCCTGCCGCTACCAAGAATGTTCCCGATGCCCAGGGTCGCTTTGGGGAGTTCGGTCGTCGGTTCGTTCCTGAGACGTTGATGCACGCTCTGGAAGAACTGACTGCGGAGTACGAGCGAGCCAAGACTGATCCTGAGTTTCAGCGGGAGCTGGCCGACCTGTATAAACATTACGTTGGGCGTCCCAGCCCGCTGTACTTTGCGGAACGGCTGACCGAATACGCGGGCGGGGCGAAGATTTACTTCAAGCGTGAGGACTTGAACCTCACCGGGGCGCACAAGATCAATAACACGCTGGGCCAGGTGCTGCTGACCAAGCGGATGGGGAAGACCCGCGTGATCGCCGAAACCGGAGCCGGGCAGCACGGCGTGGCGACAGCCACCGCTTGCGCCCGATTTGGTCTGCCCTGCGTGGTCTATATGGGAGAGGAAGATGTCCGGCGGCAGAAGCTGAATGTCTTCATCATGCGGATGATGGGGGCTGAAGTTCGCCCGGTGACCAGCGGATCACGGACCCTCCGGGACGCGATCAACGAGGCGATGCGGGACTGGATGGCCAGCGTGGAAGACACGCATTACATCCTGGGTTCGGTGGTCGGCCCGCACCCATTTCCGATGATCGTGCGGGACTTCCAGGCGGTGATTGGCAACGAATGTCGGCAGCAGTGCCTCGATCAACTGGGACGGCTGCCGGACGAGGTAATTGCTTGCGTCGGCGGCGGCTCGAATTCGGCGGGAATCTTCTACCCGTTTATCGAAGATCGCACCGTGGCCCTGACGGGCGTGGAAGCAGGCGGACGCGGCCCGAACCCCGGCGATCATGCCAGCCCGCTGTCGTACGGCGTCAAAGGGATCCTCCACGGCAGCTACTCGTATGTCCTGCAAGACGCCGATGGCCAGACGCTGGATGTTCACTCGATCTCGGCGGGTCTCGACTACCCCGGCGTCGGTCCCGAGCATAGCTACTGGAAAGACACGGGCCGCGTGACGTACACCGCGATGGAAGACGATGCGGCCCTTGCGACGTATCAGATCGTGGCCCGCCAGGAAGGGATTCTGCCCGCGATCGAAAGCTCGCACGCCGTGGCTCAGGCGATCGAAAACGCCAAGAAGCGCTCGCCGAGCGATGTGATCGTCGTCTGTCTGTCGGGACGCGGGGACAAGGATGTGTACGAGGTCGCGCGACTCACGGGGCAGGATATCTAACAGAACACTGCCCCCGGGGCTTTCGCCCAAGGCAACGGGAGCCCGCCTGGGGTGGGTTCCGGGGGGGGCCAGGGCATCCGCAAATCCGGAGTCAGCCAGCTTCTTCTATCCGCACGAAGTCCCGAGCCCGTCATTGATCCATCAATGAACGGAAAAGCCGTAATCCGCAAGCAGCGTCCCCGTAAAGCGAGACAGAGCATCCCATGACAACAAAACAGGCGATTCTGTGGTCCCTGGCGACCTTCGGCGGAATGCTCTTTGCGGGCATTCTACTGATAGTACTGTTCATCGACATGAACGGGCCGGGAGCCAATGCACGGGCCGAAAAACTCGGATCGGCAATGGGGGTACTCTGCCTGATTCCTTCAGCGGTCATCTGGTTTCGCTGGGCCATTGCCTTTCGTCAGGCAAAAGAACGAGCCGCCCATGGTGCCAAGCGAAAACACAAAACTCCCCAGCTGAAGGAGTAACCTTGCCCCATGGCAACAACTGAGAACGCTCCCAGAATCGTCGCCTGACGGAGCCAACCAACAGGCAGGCCCGTGGAACTGGCGATTCGACCATTCACGGTGTCGCGAGAACGACGGATCGACCATCTTTTGCGATGGCAGGCTGGCTACTGCGTAACCGTCACCGGCGGCTTTACGGCCTCCAGTGTCAACGGTTCCCCGGTGATTTCACCCTGGCGACGTTTTTCGTCGATGTAGGTCTGAGCGGTCACCTGTAGCAGCGAGTCCGATCGCCCGGCCATGATCCCATCCAGCTTCCCGGCCATCTGCTCGATCCACCCCGGCTGCTGCGTCATTGCCAACTGCATCATGCGAAGAAAGAGCGTGATTTCCTCGAAGTTGCGGTCGGTAATTTTGTTACTGACGGGAGTGAGGGCCTTGGCGACAGTTTCAACGGTCTGAGACGGAAACGAGACAAACAGATCGGCCTGATGCGTGACGTACTGTGCCCCGGCCTCATCCAGTTCAAAGTGAGTGGTCACATGCAGCAGGGCTCGGGACTGGATCGGTTTGGCCAGCACCGGGCTCTTGAACATCCCGTCGCATTGCACCACACACCCGGTCTGAGACCGATGCAGAAATTGAATCACTCCGACAGTACCATCCTTGGCATCCGCTTCGTATTCGTATTCTCCCGTTTGAAACATGTCGAGCTTTGAGACCCCCATCGCCCGCCACAAACTGACAGCCACATCCGGATGATCGGCAAAGAAACGATAGGCCCGGTGGTCGATCTGGCAGCGAATCGTGGGGAGCCGCCGATACATACTGGCGGATGTCGCAATCGCCTGGGCCGTTTGCCGCTGGGCCGGTGCAATCTGTTCGAATGGAATAACGCGAAAGGCTTCGTCCCGGGTCTTTTTGACGGATGTCCCGGGATTGACGGTCTGCACCTGCAATTCGTTCGCAGGCTTTTTCCCGGCGACGAGTTGCAACGACAGAGTGTCGGATTCTTGAGACCATCCGCTCGCGGGCCAGCAGCCCAAGATCACGCCGAGCAGGAGCCCCCAGCTCCCGCTCAGCGCGGTTCGCCCCCGGCCTGATAACATGACAATCCCCCCGGCCCGACCGGCGAGCCGAGTGCCCGCATCCCCCCTACGATCGTTCCTTGCGGATTAATCGGCAAAGTCAATGGCAGTTCGTCAGAGAAAGTTTTCAGAGGAGACACGGCGGCATTTCCTGCCGCTCCTCATCATTTCGCTAAGGACAAAACAAGGATGCCCCCACGGAAAACCCCCCATTCGCCGGAGCGGACAGGGTGTTGACGGAGAGCGGGGGGCGCGGCCTCGCCGGGCATTTGGCGGGCTATTTCTGCAACTGGACGGGCATCATGCGCGTAATCTTCAGCAAGTCGGTCCGCAATTGAGGATCAAACTTGCGATCCCCGACAAAGCCCATCGCCTGACCCACGGCGGATTCCAATTCCGCAGGTGCCCCTTGGAGCACAGCCAACACTTTACCTTGCGGAGACACCAGGCCGTAACGCGCTGGCTGCCCGGTGGCGGTCAACTTACGAACAATCCCGGCCCCCACCAGGGGAGCCTCGGCGGCAGGCATCGGAGCAGGCGCCATGGACGGTACCGGAGTGGGCTGCCTGGGTGCTGAGAACTCACCGGCCAGTTCGGGGGTCGACTCAGGAACTCCTGTGGATAATGTGGGTTCGAGCAGCGGCTCGGGGCCGTTCAGTTCCACGGGCAAGGCCGTAGGGTCGACGACATCACTGGAACCCACGGCCCCTTCGGCGTCCAGCGATCCGGGCTCGCCCAGTTGGACCTGCGTCAGCATTTCCGCCGCAGCCACCTGCCCCTGTGTCGCCAATTGTTGATCACGTTCGTTGGTTTGCGATGTCAGCTGAATAAAACTGCGATACTCCACGCTCAGCTCTCGGTGCGACTCCAGCCCCACCACTCGCTGTTCGATCGATTTGGACAGCTGCGGAGCGACCTCCGCCAGCCCCTTGTAGGCCCGAATCAGTTCATCGATATCCCACTGAGCGGGTTCCAGTTCCATCATGGAGTTGTAACGACTATCAATTTCTCGCAAGGCAGCCCGGGGGTCATCGGAAGCGATCGATCGGGGTGTGGTCGTCCGCACGACGGTGTCGCTTGAAAGTTCGGCCGTTTGACGCGATTCGCGTTGAAGTGAAGGCAGCGGTTCACGGGCCACCGGATCTGCCTCGATCGTCACTGCGGGCGGACGCCGCGTCTGAAGAGACGCTGGCACATCCTCTTCTACCGGGTCGACCGTGGCCAGAGGATTGGCATACGGATCAGCAATCGTCTCCTGTCGCAACGTGGCATCGCGCGGGACCAGAAAATCGCCTTTCACCCAGCGGAATTCGCGGGCGGTGGGAGCAATCCGCAACATGTCGATCGCCCCAGTGGTGGTCGTCCACTGGTCTTCGCTGAGAATGGCGACGGCGTCCCCATGTGCCAGAACTCGCCCCCGCACCGAATGCGCGTCTTCAACTTCACTACCGACCCAGACAGCGGCCCCTTCCACACCGGCACTGGTCAGGTCGACCACTCCAGAACCAGCCGCCTCGATCCGGACCTGATCGGCCCGAATCCAGCTGTAGCTCCCCTCGGGAGGGGCAATCATGTACCAGCCACCCGGATCGTGCCGGTGAACGATGACCACGGCATTCTGAGGCAACTGACTGGTCGCGTAGAAATTCTTTCCGGGGCCACTCCGAACGGGCACGGCGTCTGTTTTGACAACTGCCTCATACGGGAACCGTCGAATTTCCGCTTGGACAATCGCCGTCGAGAACAGACAGGCCAACACCATGAGCAGACGCCGCATGATTAAATCCGGAGATTGGATGAGTGGGAGTGGAGAGCTGTTACCGGGAGAACCGGCGAACTCATCCCAAGGTAGGACACAGAATGGGGACGGATTCGTACCTGAAACCTGAAAACGACTCAAGATCGACTCGACCGATGCCGAAGCGTTGGGACACTTCAATCTTTCGGGAAGCGACGGCCCCCCAATGAGCGTATCGCTGTATTTCATTTCATAATAACGCATTACCAAAAACCATCGACAACCGTTCCACATCAACCACGTCTAAGAATCGCTACCGGGAAATCGCTGACACGGGCCGTAATCGCCCACTGCGCGGCCCGCGTGGTCTCCGCGTGATGCGAGATTTTCTGCCAAGTTGCGTTCTACAGGCCGGTCCGATACGATTCTCCGCTTCCTTTTCCGCTGGCCCTTGGGGCGCGGGCGGGTTCACAGTCAGTATGGCAGCAAGTCGCTGCTGATCGGGATGATGTCATGGCCAACGCGACAAAGATTCAGGCACAAGAGCGGACCGAAAAGGGAACCCGGGCTGCGGTTCGTCTCCGTTGTGAGGGACTGGTTCCAGCCAACCTTTACGGCCACGGCCAAGCATCGCAAATGATTGCTGTTTCGGAAGATGTAGTGAACCCGCTGATCCGCAGCGGCCACAAGCTGGTCGAAATCACATGCGGAGGCAAGGTCGAAACGGCTCTCGTCCGCGAAGTGCAGTGGAATTCGGTCGACCGCGTTATTACGCATGTTGACTTCATGCGAATCGATGTGAACGAGCGCGTGGATGTCATCGTCCCCGTCGTCCTGAAAGGCACCGCTCCCGGCGTTATCGGAGCCGGTGTTCTGGAACAGCCCGTTCACACCTTGCACATCGAAGCCTCCGCTGCCGACGTGCCCGACTCGATCGTCATCAAGATCGATCAGCTCCAACTCGGACAGTCCATCCACGTGCGGGATCTCACCGATCTACCTTCCGGCGTCACCGTGAAGGCTCCCGGTGACCTGGTGATCGTCCACATCGTCGTTCCCCGCTCCCAGGAAGCACCGGTTGCAGAGCCGAACGCCGCACCGGTTCAGCCAGAACTGGTTGCCAAGAAGAAGAAGGAAGACGAAGCTGCGAAGTAAGCTCGCGGCTGCGACAGATCGTACAACCGGCGAGCCGAGAGGCGTCAGCCCTCGAACCCGAGGGATGGTGCTTCTCGGCTCGTTTGCATGAATTTCTCCGCCTGAGTTTCCCCTCTGACCGTAGCCTGAATGAAGAGCAATCACATGCCTCGCTGGTTTCTGGGATTGACTCTGTGGATCGCCTCGGCAGTCGCAGTGCATGGGCAAGATGTGGTTACCCTGCTGGGCACTGGCAAGGACGGTTTCGCGGGGGATGGCGGTCCCGCACTTCAGGCCCAGTGCGGCAGCCCGTTCGGCCTGGTTATTGGACCTGACAAAGCGGTTTATGTGTGTGAAACCACTGCACACACGATCCGCCGGATCGATCCCGAGACGAAGCTCGCGACAACCGTGGTGGGCATCCCCGGCCAAGCGGGGTACTCAGGCGATGGCGGCCTCGCCACAAAAGCACTTTGCCATGAACCTTACGAGTTGCGATTTGATACTGCAGGACACTTATTCTTTGTGGATATGCGGGCCCACGTGGTTCGCCGGGTCGACGCGAAAACGGGGCTGATCACGACCGTCGCCGGAACGGGAACTGCCGGATTCAGTGGTGATGGCGGCCCCGCGAACATGGCCCGACTAAAAGAACCGCACTCGATCGTACTGGACAACCAAGGGGGGCTCCTGATCTGCGATATCAAGAATCACCGCGTCCGACGTGTCGATCTGAAATCAGGGCAGATGGAAACCTTTGCGGGCACCGGAACCCAGGGGTTGACGCCTGACGGAGCAGCCTTGTCCGGGACACCGCTCAATGGGCCGCGGGCTCTGGAAATCGAACCATCCGGAAACTTGTTGCTGGCCCTGCGTGAAGGGAACGCCCTGTACCGCATCCATCGCGAACAGGGCACCCTGCAACACTTGGCGGGCACCGGCAAGCCGGGTTACTCCGGCGATGGCGGGCCGGCGCGTCTCGCCAAACTGGCAGGCCCCAAGGGAGTCGCTCTGGCCTCCAATGGTGACATTTACCTCGCCGACACCGAGAGCCACACCATCCGCGCCGTGCGTTCGGCCACGGGGATTATCGAAACCGTGATTGGCGATGGCCAAGCAGGAGATGGCCCTGATGGGAATCCCCGGAAATGCCGACTCAATCGCCCGCATGGGGTGTTCGTGGATGCTTTGGGCAATGTTTATGTCGGTGACAGTAACAACCACAAAGTCCGGATGCTGCGGGCGGCGTCCCCTCACTGAGGCGCCCCGTGAGTCAGTGTCGTGGAAACCCCGTCCGCAAGTGGCAGCGTGCCGGATCGCACTCAGGATCCATCCACGCTGGCGAATCAGTTAGCAGCGTGCTACGCTCGGTTCAGTCAAGGCGGGGTTTCATGCTTCGCCGCAACGTGTGAATGCCTGTTCTGGCCAGGGTGTGGTTTTTCGATGCAATCTCTGCGTTGAGCCAGACCATTGACGGAACGTCGTTTTTCATCGGGGCATCACACAGATTCATCTCCTGTTTCTCGTGTGGGAAGAGTTGGCATGCAGCGGGGTACGATCAAGAAGATTGTGGCTGACAAGGGATTCGGCTTCATCGCAGGACAAGAACGCGGTAAGGATCTGTTCTTTCACGTCTCTGCAGTTCAGGAAACCACTTTCGACGCACTGACCGAAGGTCAGTCCATCGAATACGAAGAGGAAATGGGGCCCAAGGGTGCTCGGGCGTCAATGGTCCGGCCGGCATAAGCCCTCTGAGGAAAATCGTGTCTCCCCTCAGGGCAGCCCGGCGGTCCTGGGGGGAGACACGTATAGCGGGATGCGCCCCAATTCGCGGGGCAAGCTTCTGTTTCCCGGAATCTGAGTCGAACCGTTCGCTTTGGCCGCGCCAGAGCTGCTGCGGAGCGATACACTGGGACGCAGCTGGTCCTTTGTTGCTTGAAGGATCGACATCCACTCTCCTAGCCCTGCTCTGCCGATGACCTCTGCTCTCCGACACGCCGTACTCGCCGCTAAAGCCTGTGACGAATTTCGAGGCAAAGATGTCACCATCATGGATCTGACCGGAATTACGGCGATCTTTGATTACTTCGTGATTGCGACCGCCAGCAGCGGTCGTCAGATGCACGCATTGGCTGAAGAAGTGGACCGCGTTCTTTCGGAGCAGGGTTCCCGACGGATGAGCGTCGAAGGTTACAACTCCGGTAACTGGATTCTGCAAGATTTCGGCGACATTGTGTTGCACGTCTTCAATGAAGAAGCCCGCAACATGTACGACTTGGAACACCTCTGGGGTGATGCCAAACGCATCGACTGGAAACCGCTTGCCGCCGAACTGGATTCCGCAGCGACGGTCTAGCTGCCCGTGGCAATATCGAGCCCTGCGGTAAGCGACGCGAACAAACATTGCCGGACCGCAAAAATTCGGCATTCTCCGGACACTCTGGCCTGCCCCGCAGGGCGACTGCTCGGGCAAGACATCGAAAAAAATTGGATATCCCCTGAAACATTTTCCTGATACCGTAAGGTATCGGTAACATAGCCGAATTCCGGATTCACAATTTCAGAACCGAATGTTCTGCGCCAGGAAACCTGCGCCAAGACATACGGCTCAACAACACGGGAGCGAGGGGCAGGATGAGGCACGGTCATTTCGGACGTATGATGGTTTGTGGGACTGCGATGGTGGCAGCCCTCTGGTCCGCTGGAATCAAGGCGGAAGACGAAGCGGTTCCCGCCGACCGGCTGTTGCCCCCGGGAGTGCTGTTGCACGTCCGCATTTCTGACGTTTCAGACCTTCGAGAACGCCTGCCGGAAACCGGTTTTGGCCAGATGTACAAAGACGGCTCGATGGACAAAGTCCGCGAGCAGATCGAGAAAGGTTTCGAGCAGGCTTCGGAGCAAGCGGGCAAGGAACTGGGGTTCCCGATCAGCGAACTGCTGAACCTGCCTCAGGGTGAGTTCTGTCTGAGCCTTCTGCAGCCAGCCGGTCGCAATCTGGCGGGCGTGGCATTCCTCGACATCGGGGACCAGGAGTCCACTCTCGACAAGGCCCTGGCCAAGCTCGATGAAGGACTGACCAAGAGCGGCGCGACCAAAAAATCGGAGACTGTCGAAGAAGTTGAAGTCACGATCTACGAATTTCCGAAAGCCGATTCCGAAGAGAAGAACACGTTCTGCTACTTCGTCGCCGATGGCATCATGGTGGCTGGCTCGGACCTCGGAGTGCTCAGCGATGTGCTGTCTCGCTGGGATGGCGATTCCGATGATGTCCTCGCTGAAGAAGAAGTCTACAGCTACATCCGTGAAAAGTGTGCCACCCGTAGTGAAGGCAGCTCGGTCGTGGAATGGTACGTGGACCCGATGGGCCTGATTACCGCCGCGCTCAACTCCAGCGAAGAACTGTCGACACAGGCTCTCATGGTTTCGGCATACCTGCCCACACTCGGCCTCGACAAGTTCAAGGCCATGGGCGGCAACGTCGATGTCGCCGAAGGCGACTACGATGTCCACGGCAAATCTTTGCTCTACGTAGACCAGCCCACTACCGGTGTACTGCGGGCCATGGAGTGCCCGGCCATCGATCTGGCTCCTCCGGCATGGGTGAGCGCTGCAACCCCCCAGTACGCTTCGTACAACTGGGATATCCATGGGGCTTATGACGCGATCACCGAAATGGTCGACACCCTGATGGGGCAGCCGGGTTTCGCCGGCAAGCAGGTCGATCAGGCCGCGACCCAGGCGGGCTTCCATCCCAAGAAGGATCTGATCGATCACCTCGATGGCCGGGTGGTTATGGCGATGGATATCGATCCTGAGAACGAGCAGATGCCTCAGAAGTATCTGTTTGCCCTCAAGCTGAAAGACACGGACGCCTTCCGGGAAACGCTCGGCATCATCCTCGCTCAGGCGGGGGGAGCCGTGACCGAACGTGAGTTTGAAGGGACCAAGATCTACGATGTGCAGGCTCCGGGCCAACCGATCTCTCCGGCCTTCTCAATCGCCAAGGATTACCTCATGTTCGGCACCAGTGCCGAGATGGTCGAAGCCGCTGTTCGGACCTCCAGCGATGATTCGCTGGCCGACAGCGAAGGGTTCAAGTCGATCGCTGAACTGATGCCGGACGCGGTCTCGGCCATCACCTATGCCGACCTCGCCAAGCAGCTCAAGCCGTCCTACGAAATGCTGCGGAGCGGTAAGCTTGACGGACTGACGGAAGGCGCGTTCGACTTCAGCATCATCCCGGAATTCGACAAGATCGAGAAGTTCTTCTCGGTCTCTGGCGGCTACACCATTCCCGACGAGAAGGGGGTCTTCACCGAGACCTTCATGTTCGCTCCGGAAGAGTAAGGTTCGTCGAATTCAATCGTACGGAGTTCACAGGCCCCCGATTTTCGGGGGCCTGTTGTTTTAGCCCCCGAAGCAATCCGGATCGCCGGGACAATCCCGATAGCGACACTGACGGGGACACCTTATCATTCCATTGATCTCCGTCGATCGATTCCCCGCCTCTCCTTCCGCCGGTGCCCTTCCTCGATGTTTGACGAGACGACCAGCCCGTTCCCCGCCGGAAACGTCCCGGCGTTCGATTATGATCCTCGAACTCGTGTCGTGTTTGGCCGGGGTGTTATTGCCCAGTTGGGTTCTTTGGCCCGGGAGTTAGGCGCTGTCAATGTCCTGCTCGTTGCAGATGCGGGAATCCGGGAGGCTGGTCACGAAACACGGGCCCACGAATCTCTGGAAGCAGCCGGACTCAAGGTCCACCTGTTCGATGACTTCCGCCCCAACCCAACCACTGAGGATGTAGACCGCGGGACCGCCTTTGCCCAGTCTCGACAGATCGATCTGATTGTCGGCCTGGGAGGAGGCAGCAGCATGGATGTGGCCAAAGGGATCAACTTCCTCCTGACCAACGGGGGAGCCATGGTGGATTACAAGGGCACGGGACTCGCCACACGCCCTATGCTGCCTCTGATCGCCATTCCCACCACCGCCGGCACCGGCAGTGAAGCCCAGTCGTACTGCGTCATCGCCGATGCCCAGACTCACATGAAAATGGCCTGTGGCGATAAGAAGGCCGCAGCTCGGGTCGCCTTGCTTGACCCGGATCTCAGCGTGACCATGCCCCCGGCTGTCACCGCCGTCACGGGAATCGACGCACTCAGCCACGCTCTGGAAAGCTATGTCACCGCAAATCGGAATCCCGTGTCGATGCTGCTGTCCCGACGGGCCTGGAACCTGCTCAGTCGAGCCTATCCGGTCGTTCTGAAGGAACCCGCGAATGTGAGTGCCCGCGGTGCGATGCTGTTGGGAGCCCACCTGGCCGGGGCGGCGATTGAAAACTCGATGCTGGGGGCCACCCACGCACTGGCCAATCCACTCTCGGCGCATTTCGGAATGACCCATGGCCATGCCGTAGCCGTGATGCTGCCACACGTCATTCGCTTCAATGCCCCCTTCGTCGGCGACCTGTATGGAGCACTCGCCGAAGATGCCCAGCTGTGTGACCGACGGGACGTTGAAGCGGGTGATCTGCTGGCGATGTTCGTGCGAAATATCGCCACGCTGGCTGGCTGTCCATCAACATTGACGGGCCTGACGGGGATTCAGGAAATGATCACCACTCTCGCCCATGAAGCTGCCCAGCAATGGACCGGCAAGTTCAACCCGCGCCCTGTCGATGAACTCACGCTGGCCGGGCTGTACCGCGATGCCCTCCAGCCCAAATAGTCCAACCGCCGTTTCACGATGCGGAACGGCTCTGCCCCGGGCGATACACCTGCCGACCGTACCCTGTCGGGGGCATTCCGGGAATTACGCTGGTAACCGCTTACCCGCGCGTCCACCGGGCCCCGGTGGGGGAGTCCTCCACGACAATGTTGAGGGCTTTCAAGGCGTTGCGGATCTTATCCGCCACCGGCCAGTTCTTGTTAGTCCTCGCATCCGCGCGAATGTCGAGGATCAGGGCCATCAGACCGTCCGCGAGGCCATCGGATGTACCGCCCTTCTTCGCGGGAGCGGTTTTTAATACGCCGAGAATGTTCGTCAGTTCCTTGAGCAGACGCACGCCGGTGAGCAAGGCGGCTTTGTCCGCTTCGGCCCCGCCGATCTCCAGCTTCTTGTCATTGATGAAGCTGTTCAGGATGCGACGAATTTCAAACAGACACGCTGTCGCGCCGCCGGTGCTGAAGTCATCGTCCATCGCGTCCAGGAACTTCGTCCGCTGTTCCACGAGGACGGCGGCGAACTCGGGGGGCAACCCCTCCAGGCTCGTTGCGGTGGCCTGTGTCGTGGGAGCGGCCAACCCGAAGTAGCTGACACCGGCGATTCGCTCCACCGTCTCAAACAGCCTGTAAAACCCCTCCAAGCTCTTCTCGGTCGCCGAGATGTTCTCCATCGAGAAGTCGATCGGACTGCGGTAGTGCGTGGAGAGCAGAAAGAACCGCACCACCTCGGGGGCGTGGTGGGCGAAAACGGCGGTCTTGACCGACTCGGCCCCGGCGGACCCGGCGAGCTTGCCGGCAATCTGAGCGGCTGCCGTGTCTTCGGCACTGCTGGGCGAGCCAACAGTGGCACCCGAGGCGGGGGCATCGCCGTGCTTGGAGTGGGCACCGCCGACCTTGCCGGTCCCCTTGCCAGACTGCATCAGCCCGTTGTGCAGCCAGTACCGGGCGAACGGCTTGCCGCTGCAGCACTCGGACTGAGCGAGTTCGTTCTCGTGATGCGGGAACATCAGATCGAGTCCGCCGCCGTGGATGTCGATCGACTCACCCAGAATCTTGGCGCTCATGGCCGAGCACTCGATGTGCCACCCCGGTCGCCCCGGTCCCCACGGGCTGTCCCACGCCGGTTCGCCGGGCTTCGAGGACTTCCACAGAGCGAAGTCCGCCGGATTCCGCTTGGTGTCGTTGGCCTCGACCCGCGTACCCGCCAGCATCTGCGAGATGCTGCGGTTCGACAGCTTGCCATAATCGTCGTCGGTCTCGACTGCGAAGTACACGTCCCCATTCAGCGGGTAGGCGTGCCCCTTCTCAATCAACTTCTGGATCATCTCCAGCATGTCGTTGATGTGGTCGGTCGCGTACGGGAAGTGGTCGATGCTGTCGACACCCATCAGTTTGAGATTGTCGAAGTAATCCGCCGTCATCTGTTCGGCCAGGGCCTTGACGGTGGTCCCCTTCTCGGCGGCCTTCACAATCAGCTTGTCATCGACATCGGTGATATTGATGACGAACTTCACCACATAGCCGCTGTAGGCCAGGTACTTCTTCACCGTGTCAAAGATCACCGGCCCGACCATGTGGCCGATGTGCGCGGGCTTGTAGACCGTCGGCCCGCACAGATACATGCTGACCTGCCCCGGGATAACGGTCTGAAAATCTTCCTTGGTCCGGGTCAGGGTGTTGTAAACGCGAAGTGCCATGATGAGTCAGCTGTCCGTGCTGGTCGAGACGATGAATGTTGTGCCCATTACGCAACCCATTCCGGGACTGCGGTAACGCAGAGTGTTGTATCAATTGCCGGTCAGGCTGCCCACTGGAGTTCTGTATATCAGGCCACATCGACCTGTGGGCGACTCGGGACGGGACCGCCGATACAATTTCCGTGATCCGGCACTTCCAGCACTCTCGAATAAAGGCCCCTCATGCACAACTTGATCGCTGGCTTCCGACTCCTGTGCCTGGGTTTCACCCTGGCCACTGTCACGATGGTTGTTCAGGCCCAAAACACAACCGACCAGCCACTTTCCCGAATCGGCTTTGGTGCCTGTGCCAAGCAAGATCAGCCCCAGCCAATCTGGAGTGCCATCATCGAAACACAGCCGGAACTGTTCGTTCTGCTGGGTGACAACATCTATGGCGACACCGACGATATGGCCGTGCTCAAAGCGAAGTGGGATCTGCTCTCTGCCCAACCGGGATTCCAGCAACTGCGAAAGACCTGCCCAGTGACGGGCACCTGGGACGACCATGACTATGGGGCGAACGACGCCGGGGTAGAATACGCACACAAGAAAGAGTCGCAGCAGCTCTTTCTAAACTTCCTGGAAGTTCCCGCGAACGACCCGCGACGGACCCGCGAAGGCGTCTACTCCGCACAAGTCACAGGACCACCGGGACAGCGGGTGCAGGTGATCCTGCTCGATACCCGGTATTTCCGCAGCCCGCTGGTTAAGGCCTATGAAAAAGGCGAGCCAGGCGAAGGTCGACGGGGCATCTACTCGGCCAACAACGATCCCCATGCCACCATGCTGGGCGAGCCCCAATGGATCTGGCTTCAGGAGCAACTGCGGGTACCCGCCGAAGTCCGGATCATTGCGACCAGCATTCAGGCAGTTTCCGAAGAAAATGGATGGGAGCTGTGGGCCAATTTTCCCCAGGAACGAGATCGGTTGTTTCGATTGATCGCCCAGACCCGGGCGGGCGGCGTCGTGCTGATCTCTGGGGACCGCCACCTCGCCGAGATTTCGAAGCTGGATGCGGCCGTCGCGGGCTATCCGATCTATGACGTGACCAGTTCCAGCTTGAATGCCCCGAGCGGTAACAAGACCAAAGCGGGGACTCGCTTTGCGAACGAGATCAATCGACACCGGATCGGACTGACCTACTTCGACACGAATTATGGCATGATTCGCATCGACTGGACCGCCACTGACCCGATTTTGCGTCTCCAGGTTTGTGACGAATTGGGTGGCGTCGTGTTGCAGCAGCGGGTTCGATTGAGCGAACTTCAACCGTCGCGATAACCCCTTGGCATCGGTCGACCGAGACTGATATAACCGGAGCATGGGGGCAACGCCACCCCCGCTGACAAGGAGTGTCCGGGTGGATTTGGCCGAGATTGCCTTGGGATCGCAGCTGGTCCCCGCTGTCGTACAGGAACGGACGCAGGGGATCTATGCCCGTCTGCTGAAACACTCGCGATATGTATCTACGGGAAACTTTCGCTCACTGCATCCGCAGGATCTGGCCACCTTGTTCGAGGCTTACGACGCGGAATTCTTTCGCGGGGCCTGCCGCCGGGGACTGGCGGGGCGCAAGCTGGACTTTCGAGTCTCCACCCGGATGACCAGTGCGGGGGGCAAGACGTTCTACTACAAGCCCCGCCAGCCGGGGATGCCAGAGTTCTTTGAGATCGCGGTCTCAGCCACCCTGCTGTTTCAGACGTTTCGCGACGTGGATCGCGCGGTGACCGTTTGTGGAGTGCAGTGCCGCGACCGGCTCGAGGCTCTGCAACGGATTTTCGAGCACGAGATGATCCATCTGATCGAGATGGTCTGCTGGCAAGTTTCTGAATGCAGTGCCCCCCGCTTTCAGTCGATCGCCTCGGGGATGTTTCTGCATCGGGAACATACCCATAACCTGATCACACCTCGCGAACGCGCGGCGGTGAAGTTCGGCATCCACGCGGGCACCCGTGTACGTTTCGAGTACGAAGGCCGCGAGTACATCGGCATCGTCAACCGCGTGACCAGGCGAGCCACCGTTCTGGTGGAAGATCCCCACGGAATGCGCTACTCCGATGGTCGGCACTACACCAAGTTTTACATCCCCCTGGACCATCTGCGTCCGCTGATATGACGCCGCGTGCTCCGCGTACGCCGTGCATTGGCACGATCTCTGGGGCCATGTCTCGCCGCCCGCGTGCAAATCAGCGACAATGCGGGCGTTCACTGGCTCTCACTCGCCGAAAGTCCCCTGCCCTATGGCTCGCCGTCGCTCTGATCTGGTTGTCCCCCACGGATTCACGGATGAACCGGACTTCACGCTGCGCGTCCCTGACGCTGAGTTTCTACTGCTGCAGGAAGTCACCGAACTGGAGGTCGAATCGGCACTCTGCACCTCTCTGGGGCGAGGTCAACTGGCCGCCCATCTGGCCCAGCTCGATCCGCATTCGAAGGTGACCTGCTTCTTCCTGGATCGCTATCTGGCGGATGACTCGATCCATTATCACCAGGGAGAAACTCCCAACCTGCGGATCATCTGTGATGTCGACCTGCCTCCCGAGCCCGTTGAGTTCGCCGCGTTGCCGATCAGCCGGGGCGGCGAGGCAGAGTTGAACCGCGATTACCTGCAACAGATGCACGCGCGACTGGTCCCCGGTGGCATGCTCCTGACCGCAGTCGACAACAAAAACGACACCTGGTTGTGCCATGAGTTAGAGAAGATTTTCCGCAGTATCGCCCGTTTGCCGCAAAAGCGGGGAGTGGTCTACCGGTGTGTCAAAGAGGGCGAACTCAAACGGCCCCGTGACCTGCGTTGTGAATTTGCCTTTCGCGATGCGGGCCACTTGATTCAGGCTGTCTCGCGCCCCGGCGTCTTCAGCCATCGCAGCCTGGATCTCGGCGCCCGGGCCATCCTGGAAACCATGGAAGTCCACCCCAGCGACAAGGTGCTCGACATGGGCTGCGGGGCGGGCGTGATCGCCTTGGCCGCCGCCCGGCGGGCAGAAGGTGTCCAGTCAGTGGGGATGGACTCCAGCGCCCGCGCGATCCAGTGCCTGAAAGAAGGGGCGGCCCTCAACGGCCTGTCGAACGTCACCGCCCGACTCGACGCCGCCGGAGAAGTCCCCGAACCCGGCACATTCGACCTGGTCGTCGGCAACCCACCCTACTACTCGCATTACAAGATTGCCGAAATCTTCCTGCAAGCAGCCCGCAAAGCCCTGAAACCGGGCGGGCGTGTGCTGATGGTCACCAAACGCACCGACTGGTTCACCGCCCGGATGAACCAGCTGTTTCGGGATGTGACCGTCGAGGAAGCCCGCGGCTACAAGATTGTGAAAGCCCGCCAACGGTCGCAATAGCCGGTACAGGTGCCGTCTTTTCGACGATCTCACAGAATCCCATGTGTGAAAAAATTGACTTCAAAATTCCGCATGGGTATTGTTCAGTCAGCGAGATTCAGTGACCGATGCTGCTCGTGTGCGGGCCAAAGCAGTCAAAGGATGATTTATGTTGGGACAACTTGTCCCGGTGGGTGGGGGTGATCCCATTCCTCTGCTGAAACCCACATTGCTCGTCGGTCGACGCAGCAGTTGTGACATCGTGTTGAACTTCCCCAATGTCTCGTCCCAACATTGCGAACTGTCACTGGTGAACGGTTACTGGCAGGCACGAGATCTCGGCAGTGCCAACGGAATCAAAGTCAACGGCGAGCGGGTCGATTCCAAGTTCCTGCAACCCGGTGACGTATTGTCCGTGGCCAAGCATCAATTTCAGATCAGCTTTGCCCCCGGCGCAGAAGCGCCCCCTCCCGAAGAGGAAGACACCTTTTCCATGGGGTTGCTCGAAAAAGCCGGTCTGGAAAAACGACGGTCAGATCGTGATCGGAAACGCCGCGATGTCGCCAAGGCACCCCCAAAACGAAACTTCTCGGCTGAAGAAGATGAGGCCACTCGCTGGCTGATGGACGAGGATTGACGTGACGGACGACCAGCGCAAGATCCGCGTCCGGTTTCGAAAAAATCGCGGCTCTCGCACGCGACAAGGGGATCTGACACACCGCGATCCCGATGAACTGGCGGATCTCGTCTCGGATGAACGACTCTCCGGAAAGGGCGATCTGACCCGTCACCGAACGATTGTCGGGACCGCCTTATCCGGCATTGCTTCCACAGTGCGCGATGTCGACCGAGACGGTTGTCTGGAAGGACGAGTCCTCTGGGCTGTGGGAGCCAACCACAGCTGTGTCCAGTTGGAGGATGGCCGGTTGTTCGACTGCACGTTGCGGCGCGTGGTCCGCACGATGGAACGGCGTTCGCGAAATGCGATTGCGGCGGGAGACCGGGTGGTGATCCGTCCCTCGGACAAGACCACGGGGGTCATCGAGCGGATCGAGCCCCGGCGATCCACACTGACTCGCGAGGTGGGACGCACAGCCCAGATCATCGTCGCCAATGTCGACCAAGCCGTGATCGTCGCCTCCGCCAGTGACCCTCCGTTAAAGCCCACCCTGATCGACCGGTTCCTGGTCAGTTGTGGTGTCGGCGGTGTCCGGGGAATCGTCTGCGTCAACAAATCCGACACGATCGATCCGGTCCGGCTTCAGCCGCTGATCGGACAGTACGCCCGTATCGGTTTTGAAGTCTTGCTGACCAGTGCCGAGTCCGGGGCCGGGATTGATCGACTCCGACAGTTGATGACCGGCAAGTCGAGTGTCTTCACCGGCCAAAGCGGGGTCGGCAAATCGTCGCTGCTCAACCGGATACAACCGGGACTGGGCTTGCGCACCGCCACCGTCAGCGGCGACACGGGCAAGGGACGGCATACCACGCGCGTGGCCGAGCTAATCCCGCTCCAGTGTGGTGGCTGGATGGTCGACACTCCCGGAGTGCGACAGTTTCGGCTCTGGTCAGTCGACACCGAAGATGTGGAAGCTTATTTCCCGGAGTTCCGACCGTGGATCGCGTACTGCAAATTCGCAGATTGTACCCACACGCATGAAACGGACTGTGCCGTGTTATCGGCTGTCCAGCAGGGGCTGATTTCCGCCCTGCGGTATGAGAGCTACATGCGAATCCGCGAAGGCGATGAAGAGGACGAATAACGCCGCCCCCTGTCCAAGGTCTCCCAGACAGTCGGCTCGACACACTACACCTGCCCGGTCACCCTCGCTGCCCCTGCGTTCGGCCTCCAATCTCATCCACCGAAGTCGATCAATGGCAGCATCACGCCGCTCCTCTTGGTAAACTCTCCCTGCCGGTTCAAGCATGGCCCCCATGGGAGAGACAGTATGCGCAGCTGGGTTTGGACGATCTGCTGGGGACTGAATCTTGTAGTCTCACTCGCGGGCGCAGAGCCAGCGAATCCACTTCCCGCAAGCCCGCTCTCTCCCGAAGAGTCGCAGAAGCACTTCCAGATCGACCCCGATTGCCGGATCGAGCTTGTGGCCGCTGAGCCCGACGTCTCGGCCCCTGTGTCGATCGCCTTCGACGAGAAAGGGCAGCTGTGGGTCGTCGAGATGCACGACTACCCCAATGGACCGGCTCCGGGTGAACCGGGGAAGTCGCGGATTCGCGTCCTGACCGATGAGGACGGTGACGGGAAGTATTCGAACCCGCGTGTGTTCGTCGATCAGTTGCTGTTCGCGAACGGACTGATGCACTGGGACGGCGGCGTGCTGGTCACGACGGACGGAAAGCTGATCTACTTCAAGGACACCGACGGCGACGGCAAGTCCGACCTCCGCGAGGTGTGGTTCGAAGGGTTCGCCACCGAGAACCCCCAGCTGCGGTGTAACCACCCGACGTTCGGGCCGGACAACTGGATCTACGTGGCGAACGGGCTGCGAAATGGAAAGGTCCGGGCGGTGCGTCCGAAGTGGCCGAAGCCCGCCCCCGAAGGGGCCAAGCTGGGCGAACCGGTCGACATCAGCGGCCGCGACTTCCGGTTCAACCCGTTCACTGGCGAGTGCGAAGCGGTCAGCGGCTACGGGCAGTTCGGGCTGACGTTCGACGACGAGGGGAACCGCTACGTCTGCAGCAACCGCAACCCCTGCATGAAGGTGATCATCGAGGAGCGGCACCTGAAGCTGAACCCGAACCTGGCTGTGCCGCGCGTGGTGGAGGATGTCTCACCGGCGGGCGAGCAGTCGAAGCTCTACCCGATCAGTCGGGCCTGGACGACCTCGAACCTGCACGCGGGGCAGTTCTCGGCGGCGTGTGGGTTGATCTTCTATCGAGGGACCGCGCTGCCGGAGAAGTTCCGGAACGTGTACTGCCACAGCTTTACGTGCGATCCGACGGGGAATCTCGTTCACTTCAACAATTCTGAGTACAACCGCTCTCAGAGAGAGTTTCTCGCCAGTGATGAGACTTGGTTCCGCCCGGTCAATACTGCGATGGGACCAGATGGATCGCTGTATATCGTCGATATGTACCGCGCTGTAATCGAGCACCCTGAGTACATGCCCGCAGAGTTGAAGACCCGTCCCGACCTCAGCATCGGAGCCGACCGCGGACGAATTTGGCGGATTACTTCCAACTCCAGCGAGCCGGGCGGCGTTAGCCCCCGGACTACACCGTTACCAAGTGATCCCGTGGACGTCGCTAAGCTCGTTACACATCCGAATGGATGGCATCGGGATATCGCGCATCGCTTGATTGTCGAAAAAGGGCAGTGCGAAGAAACGATGGCAGTCGAATCCACGCTGCGTTCAATCCTCCGTCGAGAACCATCGGACACGGGATCAGTTGTTGCCTTGCGTGTGCTGGAGGGAATGGGCGTGCTGAGCGCGGAGGACCTGGTATTGGTAGTTCAAAGAGAGGCGCTCGATGAATCCGTGCGCATGGAGTCGCTGCAACAACACAAGAAATGGCGCAAAGACCCTTCTGTGAAACAAACTCGCCCCTCCGGCCTCCTTCAGGAGGCGATCGTTGCCTCTGAGCGACACATTCTGGATGACGAAAAGTATCAGCCTAGGGAACATCGACTCCGCTCGATCCTACTGTCACTTGGAACAGGCGATTTGCAGCATGCCTCTCGACAGCGATTGCATTTGGCTCTTGGTCAGCTAGGAGACGCTGAGCGAGAGCCTAGAAAAGAACTGGCTGTCGAGTCCCTCTTGGACACTGATTTTTATACCGAAACGGTGATCGGAATCGGTTTGGGAGAAGCCGAGTCGCTGCCTTCAATTGCCATTTCTGTGCTCGAACGAAAACCGCTTCCACACATCTTGGTCGAAGCTGCGGTTCGGAAAGCGACTCTCGAAGAGATAGCGACAATCATACATCATCTGACTAGAATCGCTGACGTCGCTGGTGTGGTGGTGGCGATTGACACAATGAAGTCTCGTGGGATATTACTGCAAAGTATGCTGGATAGCTCGAAGGACACTCAAGAGGCATGGAGCTTGTTCAGCGATTCCATCATCGCGGAGGCCAATCGCGGGCGTTTAATCTTCCCCGGTGACGAATTGGAATACTCGGGCCGCGAACGACTTCGATTAGTTCTCAGATGCCTGAGTCACTTTGAGCTAGCCAAAGCCAAACCGGCGATTCAGCGTATCTTGACGCTCGATCCTGCCACCGATGTGCTGATCGCTGCGATTGAGTCATGTCGCTCCTATCCCGATCCCGACGGAATGGAGTTAGTTCTATTGAATTTCGAGTCACGAACGAATGCCGTCCGCAGCGCCATCATCTCCGCTCTCCTCACTTCCGAACCTCGTATCACCAGACTCCTCGACCTCGTCGAATCAAGCCAGGTCTCGTTCCTCGAGATCGGCCAGACCCGACTTGCGAGCTTGCAGCAGGTCAAGAACCCCGAGATTCAGGCCCGGCTCCAGAAGCTGATCGCGGCCAATGCTCCTGCCGATCGGTCGAAGGTCCTGGAGGAGTACCAGGCGGCGTTGACTCATGAGCACGATCCGCTGCGGGGCCGGGAGCTGTTCGCGAAGAACTGTGCCCAGTGTCACAAGATCGGCGACCTGGGTGTGGAAGTCGCTCCCAACATCTCCGACTCGCGCGTCAAAACGCAGGCCCAGCTGCTGACCGACATCCTCGACCCCAACCGGGCGATCGATAACAACTACTTCAGCTACACCCTCGTCGACAAAGCGGGCACCGTCGCCACCGGCATCATCAGTGCCGAGACCAGCAGCAGCGTGACCCTCAAACAGCCCGAGGGAAAAACGCTGACCGTCCTGCGTTCCGACATCGAACAGCTCAAACCGAACGGCGTCTCACTGATGCCGGTCGGGTTCGAGAAGCAGCTGACCGTGGCCCAGATGGCGGATGTGATCTCGTTCGTGAAGAACTGGAGGTACCTGGATGGGTCGGTGCCGAAAGAAGTCATTAAGTAATCGAGCCGGCGTCAGTCTCGCAGCAGCTGGTTATTGGCGATTGTAATCCCACTGAGCATTGAGCCAATGATTCCGAGGAACCCTTGGTCAGTTCCAGCCAGGAACAGATTCTTCAGCGGCATGTCGCCGGTCAGGATCTTGCGGGGGGCCCCGTAGACAGCTCCCTTGAGATGGCCGGTGAAGCGATGGATGGTCTTGGGGGTGAAGATGTCGGTGTCGACAACGTGGCTGCGGAACTCCGGCATGAAGCGGACAGCGGAGTCGATGATCCGCGTGCCCCAGTCGGCCTTGGCGGCGGCGTATACTTCGGGCGAAAGCCCCATCCAGTAATCGGGATTGGCGAGCGCTGTGATCCGCACGATTCCATCTTCAAGCTGCTGGTCGTTCTCGTATTGAAAGTTGTTGGGCGAGCAGATGATTCCGCTGCGGAGATCACATGGATCGCTGGGGGCATCGTAGGTGAACCGCTCGGAATCGTTGTAGAAGATAATGGTCTCGCCATGCCCCAACTCCTTCGGCTGGCAGTCGAGAACCGAGATCGACTCGTTGAACGAGATCGCTCCGTGCTGAAATTGTTCGATGGGTCCGTGATCGCCCGGGACGGTCTGACCCGCCAGCGCTTTGCCGCAGAGACGGAACGTCTCGACGGAGCCGATCGTCGACAGCACGTTGTCGGCGGTGATCTCTCGCCCATCGTCGAGGACGACACCGATCGCCCGTCCGTTGTCGATCTTGATCTCTCGCACGCCGTGCCGCAGTTTCAGTTCCCCGCCCAGTTCCTTGTAGTGCCGGGTCAGCGTCTTCAGGATGCGGCGGACCCCTTCGAACGGACGGGCAAACCCCTCCTTGAAGATACTCTTGAACATCACCACGAACTGGTTGAAGTCCATGTCGCGCGGCGTGGCCGAACCATAGAACATCAGCGGGCAGAACAGCATGTCGACCAGCAGCGGGTCAGTGATGTGCTCGCTGACGACCTGCATCGCGGAGACGGCCTGCTGGTTCAGGTTCAGCTCGTCGAAGGTCTCGATCGTCGTGACCAGCTTGCGGAACCCGTCGATCTGCGGAGGAAACGCAGCTGCGATTTCCTCGACCAGCACTGAGAAATCGTTCGTGAACCGCAGCTTCTTCCCTGGGAACATCACCGCCGAGCCGCATTGGGGTCGGAGGGCGAAATCATCCCAGCGCAGCCGCAGCTGTTTGAGCAGCTTGGCGAGCGGCCCGGTCTTGGTGCCAGGAGCCGCGTAGTTCGTGACCGCGTGCAGCCCGACATCGTGGTTGCGATCGCGCAGACGGTAGAACGAGTTCAGCCCGCCGATCGTCGTGTGACGTTCGAGGATACAGACCGGCTTCTGGTAGTAAGCCAGCCGAATCCCGGCTGCCAGCCCGGACATGCCGGCCCCGATGATGAGGGTGTGGTAATGCACGCTGGAGAGTTTTCAGTTGTCAGTTTTCAGTCATCAGCGAGCGGCAGACGTAAGTCTGCCGTGGATAGCCTCGCTTACGCTGGCACGTCCTTCAGTAGCGGCGTCAGGTATGTCACCGTGCTGTCCATCGAGATCAGATTCGGGTAATCGGCCTCGGGAATCTGCACGCGGTACAGCTTGCGGAGTTCCATGACGATGTCGAGGAAGTCCATGCTGTCCAGTTCCATCTGCTCGCGAAACGCCTTGCTGTCGTCGAGATGGGACAGGTCCTCATCGGGCGCGATTCGCTCGAGGATGTTGAGGATCACCTTGCGGATATCGGCCGGGGCCATTCCGGAACTCCGTCACTCGGGTAGACACGGACTGAACAGATTTCCACGAGTCACACTCGGGAAGAACCCACAGATTAGCGGGCGCGGGCGCAGCGGCAAGTCGCCCCGTAGAAATTCCGATCTCCAAGAGCATTCCCCTCCCGGACAGATCGAGTCCGGCTTGGATGAATCTTACGCCCCGAAACTGGTAGCATGGTCGATGATGGCTGGTCCCCAATCGGTTGCCTCCCGCTATGTCCGCTCCGCCGAAACCTCTTCCCGAACAACGCGCTGCCTTCGTCGATGACATCCTGATCAGCCAGATTGCTGACGGGAGCCGTGTCATCGATCTGGGCTGTGGGGATGGCCGGCTGATTTCACGGCTGCGGGACGAACATCAATGTTCAGTGCTGGGGATCGAGCGAGACCGGGCGGCATTCCTGGCCACCGTGCGCCGCGGGGTGTCCGCCATTATGGCCGATCTGAACCGAGGGCTGGACGATATCCCCGCCGGAACGTTTGATTACGCGGTGCTGAGCGAGACCCTGCAACAGGTCAACCGTCCGATGCAGGTGCTGCACGAGATGTTGCGGGTGGCCCGTCGCGCCCTGATCGTGGTGCCAAACTTCGGACACTGGCGAGTGCGTGCCCAGATCATGCTGCAAGGCCGGGCTCCCGTGACGGACTCGCTGCCTTATGAGTGGTACGAATCGCCGAACGTTCACTTCTTATCGATGCTCGACTTTCGCGATCTGGCCCGGCGGGGGAACTTTCGTATCGTGAAGGAACTGCCCATCGTGGGGCAGACCGCCATGGAACGAGCCTGGTTCTCGAACTGGCGGGCACAGAGTGCCTTGTACGTTCTCGAAAACGCCCACCCCGCGAGCGACTACGATCAACGGGATTGAGCCCCGGACCGCTGCGCCACCATTCCGGCGAGATAGCCCGCCTTAAAACCCGCGTCAATGTTCACCACCGCCACGTTTGCCGCGCAGCTGTTGAGCATCCCGAGCAGAGCCGCCAGCCCTTGAAACGAGGCCCCATATCCCACGCTGGTCGGCACGGCAAAAATCGGGCAGGCAACCCATCCACCGACCACCGAGGGCAGCGCCCCTTCCATCCCCGCCACGACTACCAGAGCCTCCGCCGTGCGGAGGCGCGGCACTTGATCGAGCAACCGCTGAGGACCGGCCACGCCAATGTCGACGACCAGCTCGGCATCGACATTCATCCAGCGGAGCGTCTCCAGAGCCTCTTCCGCGACGGGACGATCACTGGTCCCCGCCGTGACGACGAAGACTCGCCCAAGGCTGGGCGTTCGGACGACTTGTTGCCGCACAGTCCGCCCGATGGTGTTTTCAATCGCCTGCGGAAAAGCCTCACGCAGAGCAGCTGCCTGCTCGTCGCTGACTCGCGTGACCAAAGCCGCCTGCCCGGCAGCGAGGAGGTTCCCAAAGGCTTCGACGACGACCGCATTCGTCTTCCCGGGACCATAGATGACCTCGGGATACCCGCACCGAACGGCACGGTTAACATCGAGCTGGAGCGAGGCGGGAGTGGGCTCATGGGCGTTCATACTTGGAGTTTATCGAGGAATGGAACGGGATGTCACTTTCCCCGACCTGGAAGCCCGGCGATGCAGCGAGGTAAATCAGGCCCGGTGGCGATTGGCGTTCATTGATCGATTGGCGCAGCACGGTTATCACGAGGTCTTCGGTCATCTATTCGGCCAAGTGCCAGCCGATGATACGGCGGGTGAACCGATCCTTGTGAGTGACCAGGTGGCAGATCGGTCCGCCTTCCAGGGATGCCTCTATATTGTCCCCGCCCCACGGGAGATGCCGCTCGGTCAATGCCGCCTCGACTCGGAGATTTCAAGGCCATTTCCAACCAGCATGGCAGCGTCCACAGGCCCCACGGCATGAAGATCAAACGATCCAGCACATGGATGACACCCCGAAAGCTGAGACCTCAGGTCTGAAAACTGGCCAACGTAGTTTTGGTCAGGAAATCGGAAACTTGGTGGCGGAGTTGATCGAGCTTCTGGTGCAGTGGACATTGCGGTCCGGTCCCACACCAGCCTTTGCCGAAGGGACACATGAGCGTGTCCTCCAGTCGATCAAACGGGGCGACGACCTCGCTCAAGGTGATGAGGCGCGGCGCGCGGGCGAGCGTGTAACCACCACCGGGACCGGGAGAGCCGGTCACGATTCCGACCTGCGACAGAGTGGTGAGAACCTTGCCGACGATCGCTTGCGACAGTTGGCGACGCTCGGCGATTTCTCGGGAGTTCAGCCGCTGACTTCCCGTGGCGGAGTAGTGTTCCGCCAGCAGACTTGTGGAGGAAATCGCCGCCTGAGCCACTTTACCGTAGGGTGTCATGCGGAGGTCTCACTCAGGCTGCGCGGGTGCAATTGCCTGGAATGGACCGCGGCAATCAACTTGATCAGTACAGTCAGGACCAGCAGGCTAAACGCCCAGATACCAGCTGTCGCTTTCCACTCGGTGGAGCTGGGAGTGTACTCGACGATCTCGTGCAGCGTCGAAGGGATGAAGCCCGGGACCACCAGTCCCATCCCCTTCTCGATCCAGATGCCGATGATGCACATCAGACACGCGGCGACGCGCACGCTGCCCCGCTCCAGGGCGTGCGGCAGGAAGAACAGCCAAGTGCCGACGAGATTGAGCGCGATCGCTGTCCAGATCCAGGGGACCAGGCCCGTCGCTCCGTGGCTGCCGAAGAACAGATATTTCGCCGAAGCGGCATGCCCGCTGCCGGTATAGAAGAGTGTGAATAGCTCGCTGAAGAGCATCAACAAATTGACGGACATGGCCACGCGAATGATCTGGATCAGTGTGCGAGCCGGGCGGGGCGACCACTCCCAGTCGGTCGTGGTCCGCAGGACGCGGAGCACCAGTAGGATGAACGCCGGTCCACTGACGAAGGCCGAGGCCAGAAATCGAGGAGCCAGGAGCGCGGTATTCCAGAACGGCCTTCCACCCAGACCGCAATACAAGAACGCCGTCACGGTGTGAATGCTGATCGCCCAGATGATCGAGAGGAACACAAACGGCACGTACCACTTCGGGTTCGGCTTGCGTCCGAGGTAGCGCATGTAAAGCAGATAGCCCACGATGTGCAGGTTTATCAGCAAGTAACCGTTGAGAACTAAAATATCCCAGGTGAGCATGGACATTGGCCAGTTGAACTTGCCGATGCCGGGGATCAGGTGCCAGAACCGATCGGGTCGACCGAGGTCGACGACCACGCTCAGGGTGCTCATGAGGATGGCTGCCACGGCGACCGCTTCGCCGATGATCACCAGTTCGTGCATCTCTTCGTCGTCATAGAGATACGCCGGGATGACCATCATCACCCCGCCCGCTGCCAGCCCGACGGCAAAGGTGAAGTTGGCAATGTACAGCCCCCAACTGACGTGATCGGACATGTTCGTCACGATCATGCCATCGCGGACCTGCACGGCCCAGGCGTTCGCACCGACCAGAGCGATCGCGGTAAGCAGAGTCATCCAGCCGTAGAACAACCAGTTGCCGTCGGTCGCCACGCCGAGCGACCTCCACAGAAAACGCGGGTACGACTCGATCGCGCCAGTCGACTGGGAAGAGCCAAGCGAAGAGATCGTCGGTGGGCTGGAAGTCACGGCATTACTCATCGAAGAAGTAGTAGAAGCGAGGCTTGGTCCCGAGTTCTTCTTTCAGGACAAACGTCCGTTTATTCTCGACCACCCAGCGGATCTCGGAGTTGGGGTCGAGGATGTTGCCGAAGACGCGGGCTCCGGTGGGGCAAGCTTCGAGGCAGGCGGGCATCTTCCCCTCACGGGTCCGGTGCAGACAGAAGGTACACTTCTCCATCACGCCTTGTGGGCGGATGCGATTCGAGAGGTAGCCTTGGTCGGGGTTGATCTCCTCAGCTGGGATTTGTGGAGCCTCCCAGTTGAAGCGGCGGGCGTGGTAGGGGCAGGCCGCCTCGCAATACCGACAGCCGATGCACCAGTTGTAATCGACGACGACGATGCCATCTTCCTCCTGCCAGGTGGCTTCAATGGGACAGGCACTGACGCACGGAGGGTTCTCGCACTGCTGGCATTGCACCGGCATATAGAACTTGCCGGGCTGAGGGACGGGATGGTCGTAGGTCGCGTCGCCCTTTTCGAAGTCGATGCCGCCCATCTCCATTTCGAAGACGCGAATGTACGAGTTATTCGTCGCGCGGTCGTGGTTGTTTTCAATGTGGCAGGCTTCCGCGCACTTGCGACAGCCAATGCACACGCTGAGGTTCAGTGCGTAGGCGAACTGCACTCCGGGGATCGCCTGGGGATCGGAGATCGTGACATCGACTCCGTGGTCCTTCTTGCAGTCCTCTTCCAATCGGCGGAAGACCGCCTGCTTCTCGGCAGGCTTCAGCTCCCGGTAATGCTTCTGCAGGAATTCGTCGACGCTCAGTTCCTGTGACCACTCGACGAGGGGCTGCATCGCGGTGGCCCAGGCCGCCAGCCCGAGCGTGGCTCCGCAGGCTTTCAGAAAGCCCCGGCGACCGGTCGGCTCTTGGTCGAGAATCGGCAGGGACGGGAAGGCGGAGCCGTTACTCATGAGACTCTCCAGTCGATGCAGCGGGAGAAAATCGATCTCGCGGGCCAGCGACCGGCGCGAACTGGGGGTATTGTGGTGAGTGGGGATCGTGGCAATGCAGACAGTGATTCCGCTCGCGCCCCCCTCGCGTCAGATCCCAATGCCCGGTCATGCCGCCGTGTGCCCCGTGCTGATAGTCTCCATACTGCGGACCATGACACTGGGCACACAACGTCATCGACTCGGAATACGCCAGCGTGCGGCCATCCGCTAGCTTGAGCGAGCTATAGCCATCCTTGGCATCATGGCAACTGATGCAGGTCAACTGCCCGTGGGCCATCTTCAGCCCCTGATGGAACTCATCCAGGTCGGCTGATTGATACGTATGCGGGCTCGACTCGCGGGCACTGTGACAGGTGAAACATTTCAGGGAGATGGACTGTCCGTGCGGGTCATTGGTGCCGGTCGGAATGCCCTGCGGAAGCGGAGGTTCTCGAGTGACCACGGGATAAAGCTTGGCGGTCCCGGGATTCACAGCTGCGACCGCCGGAGTCGGTTCCGCTGCCGACTCATGACGCTGGCACCCTGCCGTGAAGCCAGCGAGCAGGCAGGCAGCGGATACGAGGCCACAGGTGAGAAACAACGTACGGGTCATGGCGACCGGCATGTCCTGAATGAGGTGAGCGAGGCGGGACCACAAAGCCTGTAAATGACCGACCGATAGGGAGTCTATCGGCTGATGATCCTGTATTCAAGAAAAGAAGTTCTGTTATTCTTGATAATGACTGGAACGGTCGATATCCTCTCTGTGTCGAATCCCCACTAGAACGAGCCCATGCATGTGGATCAGCAGTTTTGTCGTGACCCTTCCCTGCCAGGAAGAGCCTGCGGAAGCCGTCTTGAGGGCACTGGCTGCGATCCCCGTGTTCACGCTCGGTGAGCGGCAGGGATCTCGATTGCCGGTGGTTGTGGAAGCTCCCGATGGATCGACATCGCGCTATTGGCACGAATGGGTCGAGCAGCTTCCCGGCGTGATTCAGGTCGAGGTCGCGTTCGTCAGCTTCGATGAATCTGAACGTCTGTCTGAACTGGCCAGCAGCCCACGATGAATTTCCCGGCTTGATGGATGGCGAATCAACAAGTGGCCTCGGAGATGAGAGACATGGCGGATGTGCCTTCAACCGATCGTCGTGTGTTCCTCAAAACATCAGCGCTCGCAGCCGCTACGGCGCTCGCGCAGGGCTCGCTCTTTGCCGATGCCCCCCAGCCGCCCGGTGGCCTCGAACTTCCCGTGATCCCGGACGTGACGTGGAACAAAGCACCGTGCCGGTTCTGCGGGACCGGTTGCCATGTGATGGTCGGCGTGAAGAACGACCGGGTCGTGGCGGTGACCGGCGATCGGGAGGCGGATGTCAACAAGGGGTTGCTGTGCGTGAAGGGGTATCACGTCGGCATGGTCCTGTATGGCGAGGATCGCTTGCGGACCCCGCTGCTGCGAAAGGATGGCCAGTTGGTCCCGATCTCGTGGGACGAGGCCATCGGCATCATCGCCGAGAAGATCAACGCAGCTCCGCAGAAGTTTGCGTTCTACGGCTCCGGGCAGTGGACCATTCCCGAAGGCTACGCCGCCAACAAGTTCATGAAAGGCGGACTGAGCAACAACCACATCGACCCGAATGCCCGCCTGTGCATGGCTTCGGCGGTGACCGGCTACATCAGCACGTATGGCGTCGATGAACCGTATAACTGCTACGACGACCTCGACCATTGCGACGCACTGGTGCTGTGGGGCAATAACTTTTCCGAGATGCACCCGGTCTTGTTCAGCCGCGTGGTCGACCGTCGGCTGCGCGGGCAGAAGGTCGAGTTGATCGACCTGACGACACGGCACACTCGTACCAGTCAGCAGGCCGACCACGTCCTGCTCATGCAGCCGCAATCGGACTTGGCGATTGCCAACTGCATCTCGCACCAACTCATCGAGCGGAATGCCTGGGACCGAGCGTTCGTCGAGAAGCACTGTAATTTCCGTGGCCCCGGAACTCCTCAGACGCTCAAGGGCGAGGCGATCACGTTTGAGCAGTTCAAGCAGTCGGTCGCTGAGTACACGATCGCCAAGACCGCCCAGATCAGCGGACTCTCCGAGCCACAGTTGACGATGCTCGGCGATCTGTTTGCGGACAAGACCCGCAAGATCACGAGCTTGTGGTGCATGGGGGTCAATCAGCACACGCAGGGCACCGCAATCAATAATCTGATCCACGCGATTCACCTGTTCAGCGGCCACTTCGGTAAGCTGGGAGATGGACCGCAATCACTCACCGGCCAGCCCTCGGCCTGCGGGACGGTCCGCGAGGTCGGGACACTGGCTCACGCGCTGCCCGGCGATCTGCGAGTCGATGACGAGAAGGGGCGACACACAGCGGAGGAGATCTGGAAACTCCCCGAGGGGCGGATCAACCCCAAGCCGGGACACCATACCGTCCTGATGTGGGAGAAGTTTTGCTCTCCCTCCGATGCCGAAGGAGCGCTCGACACGCTGTGGGTGCAGGTCACAAACCCAGGACAATCCCTGCCGAACCTGCACAAACTGTTCGACAAGAAGGCGGAACTGCCGGGCAAGTTCCTGATCGTCTCTGATGTCTATCCGACCGCGACGACAGCGCTGGCCGATCTTGTGCTCCCCTCCGCGATGTGGGTCGAGAAGAACGGGATCTTCGGCAATTCCGAACGCCGTACGCAGCAGTGGTTCCGCATGGTCACTCCTCCGGGTGAGGCGCGCGACGACTGCTGGCAGACCATCGCGGTGGCTCATAAGCTGATGGAGATGGGACATGCAGGAATGCAGGACCGGGACGGCGTGTTCTTGTTCCATCAAGCCGACGCAGCGGGCCAGGAGATTCCGGTCTGGGACTGGTCGCACTACTACGACACGAACGTGGATGAACGTCTCTACGAGGAGTACCGCCAGTTCACCACGATTAAGCATAAGGATCTCGCCCCATACTCCGTCTTGGCCGAAGCGCGCGGTCTGCGCTGGCCTGTCGTCCAGCAACCGGATGGCAGTTGGAAAGAGACGACCTACCGCTTCATCGAGGGGACCGATCCGTATGTCACGCCCGGCAAGGGAATTCAGTTCTATCACTCCGTCACCCAAGACGACCGGGCGCTGATCTGGTTCCGGCCCTACGTCGCACCGCCGGAGATGCCCGACGCCGAGTATCCGTTCTGGCTCGATACCGGGCGTGTCCTCGAACACTGGCATACCGGATCGATGACGATGCGGATCCCCCCGCTCCGCCGGGCCATGCCTTCCTCCTATGTGGAGATCAACATCGACGATGCGAAGCGTCTCGGCATCCGCAATGGGGAACAGGTGAAATTACAGACACGTCGTGGCGAACTGACGATCGCAGCCTGGATCGATGGGCGTGGCAGTTGCCCGCCGGGACATCTGTTTGTGCCGTTCTTTGATGAACGCAAGCTGATCAATCGTCTGACTCTGGAGGCCCACTGCCCGTTCAGCAAGGAGCCGGACTACAAGAAATGCGCGGCCCGCGTGGTCAAGGGGGTGTCATGATCGCCCCTGCCCCACAGCGTCCCGTCCATGTGGCACGTTCGATGACGATCCTCGGTGCAATTGCGATCGGGATGGGACTCGTCGGCTTTCTGATCGGAATTGCCGAACCGGTGGTTCCCACTCGCTCGGTCCCGAGGGTTGCCGCGCCGACGGCTGAGTCCACACGCCTCGTCCCCTCGTATCGCGAGATCCACTCTGGAGTTGTCGGTCCCAATCAATCGTGGACCTCGACTCTCGCATCGCTGAAACAGACGCGCCCCAATCTGTTCGCTCCGGTCGTTCGCACGCCTGCCATGAAGGACGCCGCTCTCCGCGATCGCCTGCGGACCCGCGCTTTCGACGGAGCCCCGCCCGTCATTCCGCATCGCGTCGAGCAGCAGTCCGCCCAAAGCTGTTTGACCTGTCATCGCGAAGGGATGCAGTTGGGACACCAGATCGCCACGAAGATCAGCCACCCACACTATGCGAACTGTCTGGGCTGTCACGTGGAGCAGGCGGGGAGCCTGCCGATCGCCTCGCAGGTGGCGACCACGGGTCAGCCACGGATGCCGGTCGCCACTGAGGAGCCGACGAATCACTTCTCAGGAATCCTTCGCGCTGGTCCCGGAACTCGCGCATCTCCCGGTGCCCCGCCCACGATCCCCCACACGATTCACTTGCGGGGGGACTGCCTGAGCTGTCATGGACTCGTGGCTCGTCCCGGATTGCGGACCACCCATCCGTGGCTCACGAACTGCGTGCAGTGTCATGCCTCTCCGGCGGAGAGCGATCGAATTCCCTTCCGTCCCGTGGCGGTGACTGCCACCGCGGTGCAGCCAACCCCATGACCACATCTCCGCCCATGCAGTTCCCCGATGGCCCTCCGCTGCCCGAGATGCGCGAGGCTCTGTTGTCGCGCGACGATGTGCTGGCACTGGTCGCCGATTTGCAGGCTCACACCCGCGTGATCAGCACACTCTGCAAGGCAGGTCCGCAACAACAAACGCCGCCTGGCAGCACTCCTCTGGAGACCGCCATCGAGCGCCTCTTCGAACGTACCGTCTCCGCGATTCAGATCCGCTACGCCTACGACGGGCACGAGTGGACCGACACGCTGCTGAATACTCCCACCGGTATTCGCATGGTACGTTGCCAACACGCACCGGTGTAATTCTTCTGGCGATCACTGGACAGACTTCACGGGCCAGGACTAAATGCGCCCCGCTGAATCTCCCGTCACAGCCACCGCGTCATCGAAGGTGACGACCACTCGCAGCAGCAGTGCGAGGATGTCCTTGAGGACCCCTCCGCTGCGGAAACCGGTGCCGAAGATGTCGCGTTCGTGCAGTTGGCAGACGTCCTGCTCGACCTCAACCGGGCCGGGTACGCCGTCAGAGCCGAGCAGGCGATTCCGAAACAGCGGGTCAATCGGCGAGGCAAGGGGTACCGCTCGCCCGTCTTGACTGAAACTTGAAAGGCGTCTTCATCATCGCGCTGGTCGATGCAGCCATTGAGCGCTGCGGGGAGTTTTCGAACCGCCCTCCTACGAGGCCAACGACTTGATGGCCGACGATTCAGATGCACTCCCTACGGTCATCGGCTTTCCAATCATGTATTGACGTACCTTTATTTCACCAACCACAATCAGAGGTCGCCGATCTATGTGGGGCGCAATGGTTGCCGCAAGCACCGACAGGAATGCCTGTGCCATGACCACCGAGGGACCGACATTCCTGTCGGTCTTTCCGGAACACCATAACCAAATTCGCACCAAACAGCGTGAAAGGCCCCCCGCCTGGAACGGTTTTCATGCGGAGTTCCGAACGACCGTGATTTGCGAATGACGGAGACGGGCCCCGCCCATGAAGGCGACGGCCGGCGTGTGCCGCCAGCCCGATATTCACACCTTCCTGGAAAGACGCCTCATGTGGATCAATGTTCTCCTGGCACTGGCTGGTATCGCCGCGCTGGTGCTGATTATTGCCTGGTTCAAGTCCGACGATTTTCAAATGAGTCGTTCCATGGCCATGAAGGCCCCTGCCTCAAAAGCGTTTGAGCAAGTCAACGACCTGCGTCAAATGAATGCCTGGAACCCGTTCCTCAAGTTCGATCCCCAAGCCAATGTGACTTATGAAGGAGCCACCTCGGGTGTGGGGGCAATCTGCCATTGGGATGGCAACAAGAATGTCGGAGCGGGCAAGCAGACAATTATCGAAAGTCTGCCCGACGAAAAAGTCCGCATGAAGCTGGAGTTCTACCGCCCATTCGCCGGAGTCAACGATGTGGAGTTCACTTTCGCACCTCGTGGCGACACGACGGTTGTCACCTGGAGCATGGTGGGCAAACTCAACTTCATGATGCGACTGATCGGGCTGTGTGTCAGTATGGACACGATGTGCGGCAAGAGCTTCACCCAAGGGCTGACCGAAGTGAAGACCATGATCGAAGCGTGAATAACACCGTGACCTGGAGGGAGCTGCCTGACGCAGGTCATGCAACGATGACCGCCTGACACCCACTGGGCTCGGCTGGACCAGCCTCCCCTTCGTGAATCAGGCAACCGGCGGGAATTAAAGCTCCCTGTAGAACAGCCTTTTCAGGCCGCTTGAGATCGATTTTTTCCGGCTGAGACGGCCTGGAAAGGCCGTCTTACGGGAAGGCTATTTTCAAACGCTCCAGCCCTCCGCCAGGAGCTTTAGAACGAGAACTCCCGTGTCTCGAACATGGGGAGAGTGACCTACGGCAGAAAGCAGCGAGACACTGCGATGCGAATGACGTACTGTCTGATGGCGTTCCTCTGTCTGGGGACCGCTGGCGATGCCGATGACCACGAGGTGTCACGCCTGGCTCGTTTTCTCCAGGACGCCGATCCGGGAAAATGTGCCGACGCGGCTGAGGCTCTCGGCAAGCTTGGCCCCGCAGCCGCCCCGGCATTACCGCAACTCGTCCAATCGCTGGGGGATGAGCGAGAGACGCCGCGAACGACGAATTCATCGATGGGATTTCCGTACTCGTTGCCGGTTTCAAGTGTTGCGAGAGACGCCCTCCTGGCGATCGGCGAGCCAGCGATTCCGCCCCTGATCGAGGAGCTGAAACGCAAGCGACGCCCGACGCGGTCGCAAATCGTTGACCTTCTGGCAACGATCGGAACGCCCGCTCAGGCGGCGTTGCCGGAACTGGCAGCGATCGTCCATTCGACGACACGCAATAGTCTGAGACAGAGTGCGGTGTCCGCTTATTTGCTGATTGCAGACAACAGCCTCGATGTACTAGACCACCTGATTCTCTGGGTGGATGATCGCGATGAGCATATCCGCTATTTCGCCATGGAAAGTATGGGCTCGTTTGGCTCCAAGGCTGCGGCGGCGGTTCCGACACTCACGAAGCACCTGACGGATGATTCCGAAGTCAGGGTCATGATCTCGGATCACCTCGGCTTCGAGACGCCGCTTCGCCAGTTCGCCTGTGAAGCTTTGGGGAAAATCGGGGCTCCTTCGCATGATGCACTCCCCCAACTTCAGCAGATGATGCACCACGATTCCCAGTCCGTAGTGCGGGTTGCGGCAGCACTCGCCTTCAGCCGAATCGATCTAAACCGGGAGGACGGGGTTCGGGTACTGATCACAGAATTGCAACGTTCTCCGGAGGGACTCAACTCCGTCCCACAGGCCGCCGAAGCGCTCGGAGAGTTGGGGCCACGAGCGGTGCCAGCGTGGTCCCTCCTGGAGCCACTCTCCCGAAACGAAAAGTTTGAATGGAACCGTTCGACGGCACTTCGGGCCCTCTCGAAGATTGATGGACCGCGCTCGTTGAAACGACTGACAGCCGCGCTGGAGAATGATCCGAATACTCTCGTCCGTGAGACAGCTGCGGAGTGCATTGGCAATTTAGGAGAGACCGCATCGCCTGCCATTCCAGCTCTGATCCGCTCACTGGAACCGCTTGACGACGACGACTTCAAGATCAGTCTCCGAGCGGCCTCCGCGAAGTCTCTAGGCCAGATCGGCCCACTCGCCATTGAGGCCCTGCCGACACTGGAGAAGCTTCGTACCACCGGGAGCAGCGATTGGGAAAAAGACGCTGCGGCTGAGGCGATTCGCTTGATAAAGCCGTAATCCGATGTTCTCGCAAGTCACGTTTCATCAACAGGGCGGCACTGTCGACGAGTGGTCCAACCCGCCGAATGAGGGGTGAAATGGGACCAGCGGCCGTCGTCTGATTCGAGTGGAGAATGCCGAGCAGGAGAGATTGAAAGGTTGACGAGTCCCCGGTAGCCTCCGGTTGTTCCATTCTCCAGATACTCAATGCGGTGTCCGGCGTCCCCGACAAAGTTCTATTCAGCCTTGAAGGCAATTTCATGATCCCTGAAATCGGCCTCAGTGAATCGGCACTACTCACTGATATCGCCATGTGCTTGAATTATTATCGACTGTTCTCACCCGGGCTGTATTGCTGCGTACACGCCCCACTCCAACTGGACGACCAGACGCGATTGCGGCCCGGTGTCGTGGTCATGGTGAATCATGGTGAACTGAAACAATGTGATCCCGGCCCTGATTACGACTGCTTTCACGGGCCCCCGAATTTTGTGCTGGATGTCTTTCCCGGTGACGATATGCAGAATTACCAGGACCGGCGGTCAGCGTTTGAGCGAGCCAGGGTTCTGGAGTACGTCGCCGTCCAAGACTCCGATCCCGTCTCCTGGATCTGGAATCGTTTGGTGGACGGAAAGTTTATCGAGATTGAAACAGCGGACAATGAGCCCCTCATGAGCACGGCCCTGCCGGGTTTGTGGATTCCCACATGGGCCTTCAAGCAGCGTGACTGGTGGTCCATTATGGCTGCCATTGCGCGCGGAGTGACACGCATCGGTCATCACGACTTCATGGAAACCATCTGGAAGCCCCGTTCAAGCCGGGCATAACCCATCAGGGCCGTAAACCGGGGGGGCTGCCGGATCACCGACGTTGGCGGTGCGTATCGGCTGTCGAATGGCGATGCCGCCGGAGTGTCGGTATCGAGTCTCCGTTGGGCATATTCAACGTAGACCTTCGTGTTCGCTTCGACTTCGAAGAGCATCACGATTGTTCGGTGATGTCACTGGCGAGTAGTCTCCCCTACGCGGCTTCGAACCAATTGACCGCGAGATTTCCCTGAAACAGGACAAGTCTGATGTTGTGCCCCGCCTGTCGCGAACAGCAGCTCCATGAAAAATGCAGTAAAGACGGCCTGCTCTTCGAATGCTGTCGCCACTGCAAGGGGGTCTGGCTGGACGGCGGCGAGCTGTACTTGCTCAGCCAGTCGCCAAAGGAATTAGAAAGTCAGCTGGAAGGCGGTCTTTCGAATCCGCAACATTCCGATCGAAATTGCCCACGCTGCGAAACGGAAATGCAAACGGGTTCGTTGTTACACCCGGGGCTTGAGGTGGAGCAGTGTCCTGAATGCCAGGGGCTGTGGTTTGATGAGGGTGAAGTCAAACAAGCGATCCGACTGGATCGTCGGTTGTTCGCGTTACCCCAGGACGATCCAGAAGACACCGGCGACGTGGACGAGCGACAGCCAGAACGACTGAAAGCGATCTCCCGGGGAGCGCTCCCGCTCCCCAATCTCTTCATTCGATCTGCCAGCATGCTGGTCCTGCTGTATTCCATGCTGGGGCTGATCCTGATCGCGATGGTTGAGATGCAGCGGATCGAAACAGGGGTCGCCATGGTTGTGTATGGCGTCATCCTTGTGGCCCAATATGTGCTGGGACCATGGCTGATGGACCTGTGGATGACCTGGTTTTATCAACTCACGTGGACGACCGTCGATGAATTACCTGCTCATTTAAGAAAGTTTGTTAAACGAGTTTGCCAAGAGCAGAACATGCGCCCACCGTCATTCGGGATTATCCACGATGGGGCCCCCAATGCGTTCACCTACGGACATCATCCGGGGAACATGAGGATTGTTCTCTCACAGGGCATTTTCGATCTCCTGGAACCGGAAGAAGTCGAAGCGGTGGTGGCTCACGAGATGGGGCACGGGAAGCACTGGGACATGGCGTTGATGACCATTGCCCAACTCGTCCCGATGATTCTCTACTTCATCTATCGAACCCTGATCCGCCACCGCGGGGGCAAGAACGACAAGTCTGGACCGTACCGGCTGGTTATTGCGATCGGCGCTTATGTGCTGTACATCGTCAGCGAATATATCGTGCTCTGGTTCAGTCGCTGTCGCGAGTACCACGCGGATCGCTTCGCGGGGCGGGTCACCGGGAATCCGAGTGCACTGGCTTCGGCGCTGGTCAAGATTGCCATCGGTCTGGCAGCGGGCGGGAAGCCGGAAACGACGAAGGATAACACCAAACAAAAGAACATGGAGACGATTGGAGCCCTTGGGATCTTTGATTCTGGAGCTGCGCGGGCCTTGGTGATCTCATCTTCGATCCCTTCCTCTCAGGGGAAACGGGCGGGCGTCGACATTGAGAACGTCAAACGTGCGATGCGATGGGATTTGTGGAATCCATGGGCCAAATACTACGAACTCCACTCCACTCACCCGCTGGTCTCCAATCGTCTGCAATACCTCGCCGAACAGTCCGCCAGCATGGGGCAGGAGCCGTATGTCGTATTTGATCGGAAGCCCCCGGAATCGTACTGGGACGAGTTCGCAGTCGACCTGCTGGTCATGATGCTGCCGAAGATTCTGGCACTCTGCGGAGGGGGTGGGCTGGCCTTACTCCTGGGGGCTCCGGCGCTGACTCCGAATGAGATCAAACTGGTGATCGGAACGGCTCTGTTGGGATTCGGCGTGGGCTCTTTGGTGACATTGCAGTTTCGCTATCGCCGGGACAGCTTCCCCCCCATGACGATTGCGGCCCTGCTGCACAAGGTCAAGGTGTCATCGGTTCGCCCCGTCCCAGCCAGTGTACAGGGTACGGTCCTGGGGCGTGGTGTTCCCGGGCTGATCTGGTCAGAAGACATCGTCATGCAGGACAAAACCGGCATCCTGTTTCTCGACTACCAGCAGCCATTGAGAATCTGGACGTGGCTCTTCGGCCTGTTTCGCAACGGAGAGTTCGCCGGCCAACGGATCACCGCCAAGGGATGGTTTCGCCGAGCCCCTGTGCCGTATCTCGAAATCTCGTCGTTCACGATCAATGGGAATGAGCGGACTTGTTACGTGACCATCATCTCGACCGGTGTGGCGGTTCTGATCACTGTTGCGGGGTTTGCCATGATCGCTCTGGGGCTGCTCTATTGAGCGATCGCGGGACGTTCAAGTTCATCACACCACGCCTGCCTTCCACTGCGAAACCGTGACTGCGAACCCATCGTTCGAAATCCGCATCGGCAGGCTGAGTTGCGAGCACGAACCCTGGATCTGCCTGGACCGTGTTTCGCCACCGCCTCGCATCCAGCGATCGCGACGAGAATGCGACCTCGGAGACGATGGGTTCATCGGGCATTCGTAACCCGGCGCTATTTATGGATTCGTAGAATGCGATGGTTGTGACTGTCGGCGATATAGAGGTCTCCCTGAGGGTGGACAAAAACGCCGTGCGGCTGGTTCATCTCCAGCTGGTTCGGCGAGCCTCCGACGCCTCCTCTTCCAATCCGACCGGTCCCGGCGACCGTGGTAATCCGCTGTGATGTCAAGTGGTAACAGCGGATGACATGGTTGTCGGTATCGGCGATCAACAGGTTTCCCTCCCTGTCCCAGCAGAGATGTTTGGGGCCATTCAGTGTGGCCTCATGACCGGGTCCACCATCGCCGGTGTAGCCCTTCTTTCCCGTGCCGACAAGCGTGTGGATTTTCCCATCGAGTTCCACCACCCGCAGGGCGTGGCCGCCGCGTTCGAGGACATAGAGTCGGCCTGCGAGATCGGCGACCACCGCGCGCGGATCGACCAGCGGGGACTCAGTCGCCAAGGCCCCATCCGCCGGAATGCCCCCGCGTCCATTCCCCGCAACCGTGCGAACGATTCCGGATTTCAAGTTCACCTCGCGAATTCGTTTATGATCGAGGTCCACCAGCAGCAGCCGATCCCCTGCCGGATGAATCGACACACAGTAGATGCCGCCGAACTGCGCTTGCGTCGCCGGTCCACCATCCCCCGAGAAACCCTTCGTCCCGGTGCCTGCCACGGTCGTTACCACACCCGTTTCCGGGTCGAACCGACGGACCACCTGATTCCAGGTATCCGACAGGTAGATCTCTCCCTGTGGCCCAATTGACAGATTGTGCATGCCGTTAAACGTCGCCGCCGTTCCCGGTCCGCCATCCCCCGAATACCCTTTCACTCCCGTTCCGGCCAGGATCGCCAACTGCCCCTGTCGATTGATCCGTCCGACACGATGACCATTCAGTTCCACAAACCAGAGCTGCCCGGCTTTGTCAAAATCAACGCCGAATGGGGTATCGAGCTGGACCTGCCCGGCGAGTCCAGGGGGAGCCAACTTCCCACCTCCCGCAACCAACTCGACGGTCTGGGCGGAAAGCCGGGCGGCCCCTCCGGTCAGGTTCCAAATCAGCCCCCAGGAACAGACAAGGCCATAGACCACAATCCGCATCATGTTCTGACTCCCCAACGTGAATTCTGGACGGATCATACGGGGGTGAGCGAGCATCTATCCAACCAGTCCAGCCCTCTGGCGATGTTTGATCCGGGCGTTACACTGCGCCACAGCCCGCCTCGACGGACCAGCCAACCGAGGATGGGAACGAACGGAGTCGACGATGAACACGATTGGCATTATCCCCGCGCGGCTGCAGTCGTCCCGGCTGCCGCGCAAGCTGTTGTTAGCGGAAACCGGGAAGCCGCTATTGCAATATGCGTGGGAGGCGGCGTGTCGGGCCTCGGAACTGTCCGATGTGATCATTGCCAGTGATAGTGAAGAGATCACTCAAGTCGCCCGAGCCTTTGGCGCGCGTGTCGAAATGACAGGCGAGCATCCCAGCGGGACCGATCGGATCGCCGAAGTCGTTCGGCGGGCCTGTCCCGAGGCCGAGTTGATCGTCAATGTTCAGGGGGACGAACCTGAACTTGAACCCGAGAATATCAACCGCCTCGTCCAGCTGATCGCCTCGCGACCCGGCTGCGAAATGGCCACGCTGGCCACGCCGATTCGCACCTTGGCGGTGCTGAACGATCCCAGTTGTGTGAAGGTGGTTTGCGCCGCCGATTCGCGGGCGTTGTACTTCAGCCGGTCGGTGATTCCCCACTTGCGGGATGGCCTTCCCGAGACCCGGCTGGCCGACAGTCCATGGCTGTTGCATTTGGGGATCTACGCGTACCGCCGGGAGTTCCTGCTGAAGCTCACGCAGATGGAGCCGTCTCGATTGGAGCAACTGGAGAAGCTGGAACAACTTCGGGCACTGGAGTCCGGGGCATCGATTCTGGTACACACGGTCGCTGAGCGCTCGGTTGGAATCGACACGCCCGCCGATTATGCTGGCTTCGTCGCAAGGAAAGCAAACCGTTCATAGTTCTGGTACGGGATGTAGTCGGTACGGAATATGGATTAAGCCACAATTAGGCGATGATGTGAGCCGATGAACTCGCATGGGATCACTTCATCGTCGAATTGTCAACAAACTGAAACGCATGTCGATAACACCATACTCCCACTTTTGTTCGCTGGTAATCCCCATTTGGATTTTTTTCTGTGGGGTGTATCCAGAGATGCATTTCCTGGGGGACTCCGACCTTCCCGTTTTCTAATCCTTTGCCTCGCAAGAGCGAACAAAACTGCAAGACGTTTTCACCTCTCCGGGGCGGTGGCGGGGCGTAGTTTTTGAAATTCGACGGATGACCGACAAGCATTGATGGCTGCTTGTCAAAGCGTTGATGGTGAGCCGTTATCCCACTCACATCGCGATACGATTCAGGGTCAACAATACACAAATCCGCTTCAAAATCGTCACTCTGGCTCATGCCTGGCGGTATTGGACATCGAAAACGAATCACAACGAAATCATCGAACTCGATCCGATTCGGAATTGGTTTTCCGTCGACTTCGGCGGTGATCTGAAACGCCTCTGGATGATAATAGGAGAAATCCGTTTGCAAAGGATCTCGGATGAACTTCCACCACCCGAAACACGCGATTGCGATCAGCAAGGTTGCCTTCAGCCCCCACTTCAGGAATGTCATTTAAAATTCTCCTACGGTTTCATTCCCATTGCGAGTGCCAATCGCTCGCCACACTGTCAATTCTACGCTATCCGCCACGGATCGCACCGATCCATCGCCCATGAGGACATTCACATGCCCTGCATGTTCACTCGATGCCGGGTTTATGTAGTAGTAAATTGGCCCATCCCCATGGGAACCCGAGCCCGTACACGCAAATTCATTCGGTCCCAGCGTGTGATCGTATCCAAATCCAAAAATCGCTCCAGAAGTATAAGAAACAATGGGATAAAGCGAGAGTCGATTTCCACGGCAGTCGCTGATCAGCGCATCAATGTCGGCATAGCTCGAAGGGAGACGCCAAAAGTAACGACGGGGGTCCGCTAGCAATTCCGCTTCGGTCACATGGCCATCTGTGGGCGGAATCAATAATCGTTCGGCAACCGCCACCGTATTCGACAGCCCATCGATGATCTCGGACGCCTTAGTGTCTCTTGACGGGATCGGCCAAGGGGGATCAATGGAAAATCCATTGTCCCGAAGTCCTCGCGGATAATAAGAGATCGTTGGATTGTAACCATCCAGGACGACGCCGTTATTCACGAGATAGCTAGTGTAACTTCCTCCATCATCAAATCGGTGATCGCTCGGGCACTTCCAATAGGCGGGAGAACCCGCGATGAACTCTGTGATTCTTAAAGCCACATTTCGAGAAGTTGGAAAGGCCCGATGTGCTGCCTCATGTTCATGCATTGCAAGTCCGAACTGGTGCAAGCGATTCCGGCAGTCGGTATTGCGAGACGACTCACGGACTCGCTGCACCGCCGGAAGAATCAACGCAGTGAGCAAGCCCACGACGGTGATCGAGACCAGCAATTCGATGATCGTGAAACCCGATACGACGGAGGGCTTTGCAGTTCGTGGAATCATGATCGGACCACATCGGGGATCATTCATGCGATGAGTCTTGCATGCGGTACACTCAGTATGCTGTCACTTCGCCACCAGCACCAGTGATGACAGTCCCCGTATCGAGTCCATTCATGGAATCCTTGCGAACTTTGGTTACATACGTGTTCCCAACAATCAATAGGTCGTCGCTCAGTTCCGCTCCGTGCAGTTTCGGGAATATCGGTGATTGCACATTCAATAACTCCGCAGCTGCGACGAACGTGAGTGTTTCCACGGGGGGCATCCCCGTCACAGTCTTCTTGTATGCCGTTCCCCACACCCCCGTGTAGTCATTGTTGTTCATATAGCTGATGTAAACCTTGCCCGCTTGTGCAGTCCCGCACACCAACACAAGGGCACACATTGCGATCCGCGTTTTCCTGATCATCCGATTTCTCCAAAGCGAAGTAGCGAAAGCGAAGTAGCGAAAGCGAAGTAGCGAAAGCGAAGTAGCGAAAGCGAAGTAGCTCGCCTGCCATTTATGCTACCGCACAAAAAAAAGACTGTCAATCCAGGCTCATTTTTGTAACATCGGATCATTCCCGCTCGCTGAGCGCTCGGTTGGAATCGACACGCCCGCCGATTATGCTGGCTTCGTCGCAAGGAAAGCCTCGCGATAGATTTTGAGCCACATCACGACCACCCAGCGGGGGACGCATGCGTCCCCCGCTGTCTTTGTACCGGGGCCAGAGCAGCCATGAGCAAGCACATCTTCATCACTGGGGGCGTCGTCAGCTCGCTCGGCAAGGGACTCACCGCAGCGTCCATTGGGCTGCTGCTGGAGCGGCGCGGCCTGCGAGTGCGGATGCAGAAGCTCGACCCGTACATCAACGTCGATCCGGGGACGATGAGCCCCTACCAGCACGGCGAGGTCTACGTCCTCGATGACGGGGCCGAGACCGACCTCGACTTGGGGCACTACGAGCGGTTCACGAACAGCCTGCTGTCCCGGGCCTCGAACTACACGACGGGCCGGATCTACCAGAACGTCATCAATAAGGAGCGGGCCGGAGCGTACTTGGGCAAGACGGTCCAGGTCGTCCCACATATCACCAACGAGATCAAGGAAGCCATTCTCGGCTGCGGCGGACCCGACGTGGATGTGGTCATCACGGAACTAGGCGGCACGGTCGGCGACATTGAGGGGCTGCCGTTCCTGGAAGCGATCCGCCAGATCCCTCTGAAAGTCGGTAAGCAGAACTGTCTGTTCATTCACTTGACCTTGCTCCCCTACCTCAAGGCCGCCAAGGAAGCCAAGACGAAGCCCACTCAGCACAGCGTGGGGCAGTTGCGGCAAATCGGGATTCAGCCGGACATTCTGGTCTACCGCACCGAGCAGCATCTCGAAGGCGACTACGCTGAGAAGATCGCCCTGTTTTGCAATGTCGAAGAGCGGGCCGTCATCGAAGAGGCCGACAGCCAGGAATCGATTTACGAAGTCCCACTGGGGCTCGCCGATTCGGGGCTGGATCTTCTGATTCTCGAGAAGCTGAACATCCAACCGGGCGAGTCCAAGCTGGACGATTGGCGGGCGCTGGTCGAGAAGATTCGCAAGCCGAAACACGATGTAACCATTGGCGTGGTCGGCAAGTACATCGAACACCGGGATGCCTACAAGTCGATTTACGAAGCCCTTTCCCATGGCGGGTTCCATCATTCGGTCCGGGTTCACTTCCGGCGGATCGAGTCGGATGATCTGACTGCTGCCAACGCGGAAGGATACTTGGCCGGGCTGCATGGAATTCTGGTCCCCGGCGGCTTCGGCTATCGCGGCATCGAAGGCAAGATCGAAGCCATACGCTACGCCCGCACGCATGACATTCCGTTCTTCGGAATCTGCCTGGGCATGCAAACAGCGGTCATCGAGTTCGCCCGCAACGTCTGCGGTCTCAAGGGAGCCAACAGCACGGAGTTCGATACCGAGTCCCCGCACCCGGTGATCTGCCTACTTGAGTCGCAGCGTGAGGTAACCGACAAGGGGGCCTCGATGCGGCTGGGGGCGCAGCCGTGCCACCTGGTCCCCGACTCCAAGGCGGAAGCGGCCTATCGCGAGCCGATCATCAACGAGCGGCATCGCCACCGCTACGAATTCAACCCGGACTACCGCGAGCGTATCGAAGCCGGCGGGATGCGAATCACGGGCAACAGTCCCGATGGCAAATTAGCCGAGGTCGTAGAACTGCCCAACCACCCCTGGTTCCTGGCGGTGCAGTTCCACCCCGAGTTCAAGTCGAAGCCCCTGAAGAGCCACCCACTGTTCGCCGACTTCATCGGAGCGGCGATCCAGCGTCGCAACGACCGCAGCTTGGCGTGATAGCGTAGCGGAAGTCGCCAGACTTCCGACGGAACTCTGGCGACTTCCGCTACCAGCCAAAGATCGCGCCGCCTTCCCTCCGGTAGCCGCAAACCTCAAGATACGAGCGACCCCCACCGCCATCGTTGAGATCGCCCTGCATGTGTGGAATCGCCGGAGCTGCCTGGACCCGTCATTCGGCGGCGATCGATTCCGCCCAGCTGCGGCGGATGACCGATCTGATCGTGCACCGTGGGCCAGATCAGGAGGGGCAGCATATCGCAGCTGCGAGGGGGAACCCGGAAGCGGGCGTGGCACTGGGGTTTCGGCGGTTGTCGATTATCGACCTCTCGACCGGGAATCAGCCGCTCTCGAACGAAGATGGCTCGGTCTGGATCGCCTTCAATGGGGAGATCTACAACTACGTTGAGCTGCGGGAAGAGCTGCTCGCCAAGGGGCACCAGTTCGCGACGCACTCCGACACGGAAGTCATCGTTCACGCCTACGAAGAGTACGGGATCGAGTGCCTGCAGAAGTTCCGGGGGATGTTCGCGTTCGCCCTGTGGGATGATCGGAACGAGCGGCTGCTGCTGGCTCGCGACCGGCTGGGGAAGAAGCCGCTGCTCTATCGGCAGGAGTCCGACCGGCTCAGCTTTGGCAGCGAGCTGAAGTCGCTGCTGCAGATTCCCGGTGCCCCGCGCGAGGTCGATCCGCAGGCGATCGACCTGTTCCTGACCTATCAATACGTGCCGCACCCGCGCACGATCCTGAAGGGGTACCGCAAGCTCCCGCCGGCCCACTATGCCGTTTACGAGAAGGGGCAGCTGAGTGTGCAGCGATACTGGACCCCGCCGTATCGCTCGGATGTTACGCACCCGCTCGCCGACCCGGCGCTGGCGCACTCGCAATACTGGAGTGCGGCCGACTGGCAGGCCAAGCTGCGCGAGACGCTCACGGAAGCAGTCCGCATCCGGATGCGGTCGGACGTTCCTCTGGGGGCGTTTCTGTCGGGCGGGATCGACTCGACGATCATCTCGGGGCTGATGCAGTCACTCTCCTCGCGACCGATCCTGACCTTCTCGATTGGGTTTCCGGTCGCCAAGTTCGACGAGCGCGAATATGCCCGCGAGGCGGCCAAGCTGCTGGGCACCGATCATCAGGAGTACATGGTCGAGCCCGCAGCCCTCGACATGCTGCCGGAGTTGATCTGGCACTATGACGAGCCGTTCGGCGACAGCTCAGCCATCCCGACGATGTATCTGTCCCGCGTGACGCGGCAGAAGGTCACGGTCGCCCTGTCCGGTGATGGCGGTGATGAGCTGTTCGCGGGGTACGATCGCTATCAAGCAGTTCTGCTGGCCGGGAAGATTGACCGCCTGCCGGGGTTCGTCAAGTCAATCTGCGGCTGGCCGCTGTGGCAGAAGATCCCGGCTCGTGTTGAGCAGAAGTCGTTTCGCCGCCGCCTCAAGCGGTTCCTGTCTGGGATGGCCGAATCGCCCGAGCGGCGGTACCTGCGCTGGATCGGCATCTTCGACAACGACGCCCGCGACCGCCTGTACTCGACCGAGTTCAAGGCCCGCATCGCCGGGTTCGACTCAGCGGAGTTCCTGCTCGATGCCTATCAGCTGTGCCCCGACCGCGACTTCATCACGCGGACCACAGCGGTCGATGTGCAGACTTATCTGCCGTGTGACATCCTCACCAAAGTCGACATCGCCAGCATGGCGGCCAGCCTGGAGGCTCGCAGTCCGTTCCTCGATCACCATGTGGCGGAACTGGCTGCGCGGATGCCGCTCGACCTGAAGTTCGAGCGCGGACGCGGCAAGAAGATCCTGGTCGAGACGTTCAAAGACCTGCTCCCCAGCTCGATCCAGACTCGTAAGAAGATGGGGTTCGGCGTCCCGATCGATCACTGGTTCCGCAACGAGCTGCGGTCCCTGATGGAGGAGACGCTGCTCTCGCCGCAGTCCCTGGCCCGCGGGTACTTCAACCCCGACACAATCCGCGATCTGGTCACCCAGCACACGAGCGGCCAGTTCGACCACAGCTACCGCTTGTGGAACCTGATGGTGCTGGAGCATTGGCACCGAACCTTCCTCGACCCGGCCAGCCCGCCGACCGGGCCGGTACAATCACTTGGAATGTAGAGTATGTTCACAGCGTTCCTCAAACGATTGCCCGGCCAAATTCTGGGAAGGAACCCCTTCCACGGTGACTGCCTGCCCAGTCGAGTACCAATCTTCGGACTTCTATCCGGGCGACCGACGCTGCCCTTTCCTCACCCGTGGAATTACCAACAGCCGATCCGAATCCTGGAAACCTATTTCTGGGGAACTGACTCAGAAGCCGGGTCTGGGCGGCATAACCGCTATCTGGACTTCCCCGGTTTTGCCCCCGTGCTGGTTACCCGCGATCCTGCTGTGATTCGTGCGATCCTCACCGAAACAGGCGATCAACCCGGCCAGTTTGATCGTGACACATTGCCCTCCACGGGAATCGCCAGAGCGACCGGCAAAGATACGCTCCTGTTTTCCAACGGCCCGCGCTGGCGAAAACAACGAAAGTCCGCTGCTTCCCCTTTTGGAAAAACCTCTCTGTTTCAGCCAGAGCTCTTTCATGGATTTGCTGAGACATTTCGGACCTCGGTCCGCCTGCGATTGGAGGCCCTTCGGCAACACCTGCAATCAACTCACGAATCATCGCTGCGAATCGCTGTTGAACCCGAGATCAAAGCCCTGATGCTGGAAATGTTGGTCCAGTGCTTCTTTGGAGCGGATGTCCCCTACGACCAGCTTCGCAACATTCATGTACCGGCCCTGGAGCGGGTGATCGACCAAATTGTTCGTGATACGGTCACCAATCGGCTAGGGCTGCCGGTCTCCATGTTGGCCCGTTTCAGTTCGCGATACGCACAGATGCGTGCTGATTTCTCCACGTTTGAATCACTGACCAACCAGGTACTGGCGGCTCGGCATACGGGGCGAGGCTTGTGGCAAAAGTTCAAATCCGAAGTCTCCGACGACGCCCTGAAAAGCAACATTAAAGTGTTCCTCGCCGGAGCACTGGAAGCCACCACATCGTATGCCACTTGGGCGATCTCACATCTGGCGCGGCACCCGGCAGCTCAAGAACGCGTGTTCCAGGAGGTCGGAACCGTTCAGGATTACAGTCCCGATGAATTGGAGAACGCCACCTTTCTGGAACATGTCCTGAACGAGACACTCCGACTAACCCCTTCGCTCTATTTCCTGCCGCGTCGAGCCACCACCGACACGTGGATTCAGATGGCCGATGGCCGAAGGATGTTCATTCCCCAGGGAACACATCTCCTCCTCGATGTCTGGCATGCGAACCGTCACGACGACCACTGGGGCCCAGGCGTGTCAGGATTCCCGGCAACTGAATTCGTTCCCGAGCGATGGGAACATCTGGCTCAATCGGGCCGAGCCTCGAAAGAAATGCTGCACTTTGGATTTGGCCACGGAGCTCGCGTCTGCCCGGGAAAACACCTGGGTCAACTCGAAGTGGGTCTCGTCGTAGGGGCGTTCGTCAAGTTATTCCGATTCCGGGCAGTCCACCCGGAAAACCCCGTGAAAGCGGGCGTCTCCACGAAACCGCTGGATGGAACCCTGGTGGAACTGGAGCTTCGAGAGCCAGGGCCAGCCTAGCTCCGGCGGTCGAACCGCAAAGGGGCATCTGATCGGGGGTTACTGACGCGGAGTGAGACATGGCCATCCAGCAGATCGGTCAGCAGATCGCCGCACACATCCGCCCGCCAGCCAGACATCAGCTTGGGAAGTTCCCCCTGCTGCTTATCAAAGACGTGCCAGCGGACGAGTTCATCGATATCGGCCATCGTTCCGACGAGAGACATCGACAGGTTCATCTCGGCACAACGATTCGCCAGAGCCAGACTGAGCAACTTGGCGAGGACATCATCCAGTGGAGGATTCGCCCGGTTCATGAAAGACTGTGGCCACTCACTAGGGGCAGACGTGGCGGCATCCTGAATCACCCGAATAATTTCTTCCGCATACGATTGGTAGTCACGGCGCTGCATTCCCCGGGTCAGATTCATGTCCTGGACCGATTTCGGCATCCGCTTGACCAGATCGACCAGCATGTCGTCGCGGAACATGACGCGCGGCGGGCGGTCCTGCTCTTCAGCGACCCGGTCCCGCCATTCATGCAGCGCCCGAGCCACCGCCTGTTCCCTGGCACTAAACCGCAGCACGCCCGGCAGCTTCCGCCAGCCCTCACGATCCTTCTCCAACCGGATGTTCTCAATCAACCGCTCAAACTCGGCAAAAGCCCAATCGAGCCGCTCAAGCTTGTCCAGCGTTTGTGACTGTCGGTTCCAGATCTCTGGCAGGAACTTGACATCCTCAACGGCGTACTCCAGTTGTTTGGGAGCCAGGGGACGGCGTTCCCAGTCGGAGCGAGTTTCATGAGAGCCGACCGCGACCCCCATGACCTTGTTCACAATGTTCTTGTAGGCCAGCGGGTAACCCCGACTCAACAGTCCCTCGGCCACCTGCACATCAATCAATCGACGAGGCATCTCGCCCGCATATCGCTGACAGAACCGGATCTCTTCGCGACCACCATGCACGATAATCGTGGTATGGTCGTCAATCATCAGATCCCACCACCGGGACAGGTCAGGCACTGTCAGCGGGTCCACCAGATAGGCCCCCAATGGCGTCGCCAGCTGGACCAGACAGAGTTTCGGCTGATAGTAGCTTTCCGATACAAACTCGGTGTCAAACGCCGCCAGTCCGGTATCCTCAATCTCATCGCACAGGCGGTCAAACGGCTCCTGGCTGACGATCATGTCCGGGTGGCTGGCAGGTCGGGAACGGGACCGATCCATCCTGGGGATCTTTCTGCGAGAGTCGTTGCGGAAACGGGATGGCAAAGAATAACGCCGCCGAGATCAGTCCGCATCTCCAGCCCCGGAGAAAAGGGTGGATCGAGTTCTCACCCGTCGGCCCCTTCGTTCGCCGCATGCCACAAAGCCACCACATGCTGCAAATCCCCCCAGTTGGGAGCGGGAACCAGCCCCCCGACGACTCTCCGCAAGAACAGGTCAAGCATGACCTGCTCGGCCGTACGATCGGATTCGAGCGATTCCGCCTGAGTATCGCTCCCGCAGCTCCACTCAATTCGGGAATCCCCCCGCACGATCGCCTCGCCTCGCTCCGCTTCCAGCTGGGCTTCAAAGCACACAGCCGCAGCCTCGCTTTCCCGAGGTGGCTCACTAGCCGATTCAATCTGCACGACAACACTCGGGAACGTCAGGGAACGCCCACTACCCGTAAAACCATATCCCCGCGAGACGGTTTGCCCCTGCCAATGCAGCTCCCCCCCACTGGGTACAAGCAAGGTCCGGCACCAGTCGATCGCCTGCAGCACAGCTGGGGAGTTCCGCGAAGCCGATCGCAACCGGATCACAACCTGTCGCAGCGGGCCCAGTCGCGTGGCCAGCAACTCCCGCAGGCGAAGCGTGGCTGGCGTAAACCGCCAAGTCGCTGCGGGAATCAGAAGGCAACCTTCCCGCTCCTCAGCGGCCAAACGCTCGATGACACGATGAGAAAAAGTCGCCCCCAGCGGATTCCCGACCAGCGTCGGCACGCCCAACTGTCGGATCTGCTCGATCCCCCAATCACCAAACCATCCCATCTCCAGGCATAGAATCGCCCCCAGTCGCTCGTGCTGGCAAAACGACCGCAGACTGCGATACAGCTGTCCCCCGCACTGCCCGGCCATGCGGTCCGCATCTTCACGGCAATCGGCAAAAAGGGCAACGACCTGCCCCCGCGACTGTTTTGCCACAGCCTCATAAAATCGGTTGATGGCAGAAGACTGTGAGGATACGCCCGCTCCGCCGATCCATCCAATCGGAATCAACTTCGAGCTGGTGCGTGCGGGCGACATAAGGCGGGCATGATAATCATCAGGCTGCGGTGATGTTACCCATGGAAGGGGAAACTGCGACATCGAATCCGACGATCACAGGTAACACGGTCGTTCCTGGAATCGGATTCTGGGAACGCGAACCAGACGGAGCATTCCCTCCAAGAGCCTCGCATCGCTTCCCCGCTGCAATCACAACGGGGGCGCGAGAGACTCGTTGGTGATTCCCTCCCGCACCGCGTTGCCGCAAACCTTCCGAGGAATCAGCCGGGCCCGGAATCTGTCCGCCAGTACCCGCCACGGCTGTGGTCGTATTGAACCTCCTGCCCGCGATGGGCGGTGGCCACCCTTCCATCCTGAAATACCGTCTGCCCCATGACCCAAGTCCGCACCGGCCACCCAGTCAATTCCACCCCGTTCCAGGGGCTCCAGCCACACTTCGTCAGCTGTTCGGTGTTTCGAATGGTCTGTTTTTTATTGAGATCGACGAGGACCAGATCGGCGTCATATCCCTCGGCGATCCGCCCCTTGCCCACCATATCCCAGACACGGGCCGGGGCATCGGACATCCAGCGGACGACTTGCTCCAGAGTACACAACCCCTGATGCACGCGGTCGAGCATCAAAGCTAATGAGTTTTCCACGGCGGGCAACCCGGAGGGCGATTGCGGATAGGATTGCCGCTTCTCTTCGAGTGTGTGCGGGGCATGGTCGGTCGCAATTACCTGGATCGTACCATCGAGCAGGGCCTGCCACAGGGCTGCATTGTCGGCGGCGGTCTTGATGCTTGGGTTCATCTGAATCAGCGAGCCCAACCGGTCGTAATCTCCCACATGAAACAGTAAATGATGGGGACACACTTCCGCCGTAATCAGCCCCCGGGGGTCACTCAGCAGCGGCAATTCGTCCGCCGTGGATACGTGCAGAACATGGAACCGGTGGTTGTACCGCTTGGCCAGATCGATGGCCCGCTGCGTCGCAATACGGGCACACAAATGATCGCGCAGCTGAGAGTGTTGTCGTACATCGTGGAGTGTGCCGAGCCGGGCTTTGTTCGCGGTGATTGTGGCTTCGTCCTCACAGTGGGCACAGATGGGGAGAGTGGTCTCGGCGAAGATCCGCTCGAGCGCCGATTGCTGATCAACGAGCAAATCGCCGGTGCTGGACCCAATGAAAATCTTAATCCCCGGCGTGCGTTCGGCGAGCGCCAGCTCAGCGACGTTCTGCGGCGTGGCGCCGATGTAGAATCCGTAATTCACGACGGACTTCGTGGCTGCCAGCGCCAGCTTGTCATGCAAAGCGGTCACGCTGGTTGTCGTGGGCTTGGTATTCGGCATTTCCAGGAACGTGGTCACCCCTCCCTTGGCACAGGCCAGACTCCCCGTGTGCAAGTCTTCCTTGTGCGTCAGTCCGGGGTCGCGGAAATGTACTTGGTCGTCAATCACCCCCGGCAGCAGATGGAACCCCGTGGCATCGACCACTTCGTCCGTCGCGACCCCCACGGGAGGGTCAATGGCGAGAATCCGGTCATTTTCGATCAGCAGATCCGCTCGACGAATTCCCGTCGGGAGAACCAGATCAGCATGACGAATGAGAGTACGCATGGGTGAGCCTCGCAACAGTTGACGGCGGCCCGATTATGTCAGGATGCCGTGACGAATGTCACTGTGTCGCCCGAACATGAATCGTCATCCATCACCCTGTGAACAAACACACCGGAGCCACGCCCCCATCCCCATGGCGACGCACAGGCTGCGGGGCCATCTGGCAACTTGAATCAATCAGAACTATTTGATTCGTTGCCATTGAGGCAGGTCCGGTTGCCCCTCTAAGATCAGTGAACTTCATCCGATGATCGAAAATCGGACGATTTCCTCGAAGCCATCCATCGCGAGACAAACCGCCTCGCATGGTCCTGCCACTCCTGCCTCCCGGGCGTACACGATGTTCACCCTTCCTGGTCCTCGATTTCGTTATTGCGATGGTGTCGTTCGCCGATCCTTTTTACAGGTCGGGGGATTGGCAATGGCGGGTGGTCTGACTCTGGCGGACATTGCTCGGGCCGAACATGCCGCCGCCGCACAAGGGACCAAACTGCCATGGAAATCGGTGATTATGGTCTACCTGTCCGGAGGACTGCCGCACCAGGATACGTTTGATCTGAAGCCCGAGGCGCCTGCCGAAATCCGAGGCGAGTTCCGCCCGATCCAGACGAATGTCAGCGGGATTCAGATCAGCGAGATGCTTCCGAAACTGGCTCTCAGCGCCGACAAGTATTCGCTCATTCGATCGGTGGTCGGTCAGCGGGACGAACATTCCAGTTTCCAGAACGTCACCGGTTACACGATGGGCGAAACCCAACGGGACGGCAAACCCAGCTTTGGATCGGTAATTGCTCGTGTGCAGGGGCCGACTGATCCGCTGACAC
>QWPB01000103.1 GCA_003671275.1 Planctomycetota bacterium
GCTCTGATTTGTGGAGCATTCGCGGAGCGGATGAAGTTCAGCACGATGTGTGTGTTCATGGTACTGTGGGCCACGTTCGTCTACTGCCCGCTGGCTCACTGGGTGTGGAGTGACAAAGGCTGGCTTTGCGAGTGGAATGCCGATGCTCCGTTCCGGGCGATCGACTTCGCTGGGGGTACCGTCGTGCATATCAGCTCCGGCATCTCGGCTCTGATCTGCTGCCTGCTGTTGGGCAAGCGGCTGGGCTTCGGCCAGGAGCCGATGCCTCCGCACAATTTGACGTACACGGCCATCGGGGCAGCCATGCTGTGGATGGGCTGGTTCGGCTTCAACGGCGGGAGTGCCTTGGGATCGAACACTCTGGCAGTCAATGGAATTGTCTCGACACACTTCGCAGCTGCGGCGGGATTGTTGACGTGGGCGGGCTTGGAATGGTTGCAGCGGGGCAAGCCCAGTGTGCTGGGTGCGTGTTCGGGAGCCGTCGCGGGACTGGTGCTGATCACCCCTGGCAGCGGGACAGTCACGGCGATCAATGCCATGGTTTTGGCGGTGCTCGGGACTGGCGTTTGTTACTGGGCTTGTACGACATTGAAGTCGAAGCTCAAGTATGATGACTCGCTGGATGCCTTCGGTGTTCACGGCGTTGGCGGAATCACTGGAGCCCTGCTGACCGGAGTGTTCGCCACCAAGTTCGTGACGAACGCAGATCGGCCTCTGGGGGCTGTGGATGGCAACTGGGGGCAGTTGGTTCCGCAGGCGGTCAGCGTGCTGGCGGCCGCAGGAATTGCGATTGTGGGAACCACGGTTCTGCTCAAGATTCTGGATGCTACGATGGGGCTTCGCGTTACGCAGGATGACGAGGTCCAGGGCCTCGATGTCACCCAGCACGGCGAAGAAGGCTACATCTTCTACTAAGCGATGGACACGTCCGGGGCGAATCGCATCGATTCGCCCCGTCATGACCGCCACTGGAACGGATGTTCCTAAGGACTCAACACCATGAAGAAGATCGAGGCGATCATTCGCCACTTCAAACTGGAAGAGGTCAAGGACGCGCTCACGCTCGCAGGGGCTCAAGGCATGACCGTGACCGAAGTCCGCGGCTTTGGACGCCAGAAAGGGCAGAAAGAGCAGTATCGCGGAGCCGAGTATGTCGTCGACTTCCTTCCCAAGGTCAAAGTCGAAGTCATCGTCGCTGACGCGGACAAAGCCAAGATTGTCGAAACCATTCTGCGAACGGCCCGCACCGGACAGATTGGTGACGGTAAAATCTTTGTGTCCGGCGTCCCCGAAATCATTCGCATCCGCACCGGTGAGACCAACGAGGGATCACTCTAGTCAGACCGCGAGCGGGACGGTCTAATCCGTAAACGCTCGACGGCTTACCACCCGTCCATCATTGCCGGTTCGTCCGAACCGGCTCATGCAGGATTCATCACATGAAGAAAATCGAAGCAGTCATCCGGCACTTCAAGCTGGAAGAAGTCAAAAACGCGCTGACCGCCGCGAATATCGTGGGGATGACCGTCACGGAAGTCCGCGGTTTCGGTCGTCAGCGCGGTCACAAGGAACAGTATCGCGGGGCAGAATACACCGTGGACTTCCTCCCCAAGCTGAAAATGGAACTGGTCGTGGACGACGCCGAAGTCGAGCGAGCGGTGAAGATCATCATCGAAGCTGCCCGCACCGGGAAAGTCGGCGACGGAAAGATCTTCATCACCCCCATTGAAGAAGTCATCCGCATCCGCACCGGGGAAACCGGTACGACCGCGATCTAGTCGACGCGCGATCGAAACCCGCCATGCTGCGACGCGGGACGAGCTTTCGTCCCGCGTTCGCATTCCGGGATTACAGCCCGCTTACCTGGGGGTTGTCGCGTTTGTGTGAGAGGGTTCGGATGCACTCACGGAACACGGCCTTGACGTCGCTCGCTTTCTCGATGGAAACGGCCACGCGCCGACGGCAGCGCCTCGATGAGATTCGCGAGGCGGCACGCCGTCTCTTAGAAAGTGGGGCCCCTGGTATTCAGACGGCCACATTCCTCTCTCAGATGATGGATGGCATGATCCTGGAGATCTGGAGCGAAACGCTGCAAGCTCTGCCCCCGGAGGTCATCACTCGCCTGGAAAAGTCCAGTGCCATCGTGGCCGTGGGGGGAACCGGACGCGGCGAATTAAGTCCCTACTCGGATATCGACCTGCTGTTCCTCTATTCCCCGACGGTCGAGTCCAGCTTTCGCGAGTGCTATACGCAGTTCAAACAAGCCTGCTGGGACGCAAAACTGGAACCGGGGGTCAGCTGTCGGACGCTGGCTCAGTGCCTTTCCGACTGTAAATCCGACCCCAAGTTTCAGACCTCACTGGTCGAGTCACGGATAATCTGGGGGGCCCGCCCCCTGACTGAAAAACTGATTCGCGAGTATCGCAAACAGGTCATTCAGCGCCGCTTGGGAGCGTTCATTGACGACTGCGTCCGCACCCGTGAATCGGAATGGAAAGACGGGCGGGCGGTCCAGGAGTTGGAGCCGGACATCAAAACCTCTTCGGGGGGGCTTCGCGATCTGCATCTGATCCGCTGGGTAGGGTATGCCGTTTACGGGACAGCTGACTTCGACTCCCTTCGACTTCAAGGGGCTCTCGAAAAAGACGAAGCCCAGGTGCTGAAACATGCCTGGGAGTACCTCACCCGGTTGCGAAACGAGCTGCACTTCAACAGCGGATCTGCCGAAGAAAAGCTCAGCCGCGGGGAACAGCTGCGAATCGCCGCCGCCCGGGGATACGCGGACCAGGAAGGCCAGCGCGGCGTCGAGAGGCTGATGACGGAATACTTCCGTCATACGATGCAGATTGCTTCGATTACCCGGCGTTTTGTTGCCCGGAATCGCCCGCAATCTTTCCACTCCCAGTTCAAGGAGTTTATGGTCAGCCACCGGGCTGAGCATTACCTGCGGGTCGGCGAGACGGTCGACTGTTCGCCACGTCATGTCGCAATCGTCACGAAAAATCTCGACTCGGTACTCCAGGTGTATCGCCTGTGTGCCTCCCTGGGGCTGCTTCCCGGTGTCACGCTGGATGCCGGTTTGCGGAACGCCGCGCCCCAATTCCAGAAAGGTCAGCTGTCGGCCACCGAAGCGGCCACCTTCATGGAGATCCTGCGTTACGGGCAGGCTCTGCCGACGATCCTGCGGCACATGGCGGACACCGAGATTCTGGATGTTGTGCTACCCGAGTTCACACGAATCCGCGGGTTGATGCAGTTCAATCCATACCATCATTTCACCGTGGATGAACACACGCTCCGTGCTGTCGAATTCTCGACGAACTACCCGGCGGATAGCGGGCCACTCGTGCAGCAGGTCTACCGCGAGTTGCAGAATAAAAATCTGCTGCACCTGGCTTTGCTGCTGCACGATATCGGCAAGGGATTCGTCGAGGATCACTGCTTGGTCGGGGAGCGAATCGCTCTTGAAGTCGCTCAGCGGCTGCATTTGTCCCCCTCGCAGGGAGAGTTGCTGGCGTTCCTCATTCGCTGGCATCTGGAGATGGCCGATATCGCTTTTCGTCGCGATCACACCGACCCCGACGAGATCGTTCCGTTCGCTCACAAGTGCGGCACTCCCGAACGGCTGCAAATGCTTTATGCGTTGACCGTGGCGGATGTCACAGCCGTTGGTCCAGGAACCTGGAGCCACTGGAAGGCGATCCAACTCGGGGAGTTCTACGATCGCTGCTTTGTGGTCCTCAGCGGACGTCATTTCGGGGAATACGAGGCGGCCCGTCTGCGTAAGATGACCGCCAGCGTCTCATCGCTGCTGGCCGAGTCTGCCCCCGAGATTCCCAACGCGTGGATCGAAAAGCAGATGTCTGGCCTGTCAGCCTACTACTTCACCTGCACGGAAGCGGATCGCGTGGCCGCCGACCTGCGAATTCTGCATCGTCTGAATACGGAAGAGGTCATCGTTGACAGCGAATACGAACCTCAGACGGATACCATCGAGTACCGGATCTTCACCCGGAATCCGGATGTGGTCAGTGGTTGCTTCCACCGCATGGCGGGTACTCTGACGGCCCTCCGGATGGGGATTCTTTCCGCCGAGATCAATACGACCCGTGAAGGGGCGATCATCGACCGCTTCCATGTCCGGGACCGCGACTTCAGCGGCGAACCGCCGCAGTATCGTCGCGATGCCGTGGCGGCCGCCTTGCGGGATGTGCTGTTCCGGAAAACCAAAGTGCCGGACCTCTACAAAAAGAATAAAAAGTTTGGTTCCCGGCAACCGCCCCCCGCCGGAGATGAACTGCCCACGCGGGTCGTCATTGACTCCGAGTCCTCAGAGACCCGGACCATTATTGATGTGTTCGCGTATGACCGCGCGGGGTTGCTATACAGCGTCTCGCGTGTTTTGTTCGAACTGAACCTGTCGGTGGATCTGGCCAAGATCTCGACGCACTTCAATCAGGTGCTCGATGTCTTCTATGTCCGAGAACAGGACGGCACGAAGGTCAGCTCGGAAGCCCGACTCAAGGAGATCCAGACCATGCTGGAAACCCGGCTGCAGGAATTCGAAACGCATGGCTGGCAGCAGTTTGCCTGACGCGGGGCCGCGATCTGACAACGGCCAACCGCCCAGGCTGCATCTCGACGCTGCCGATCATTGGTTCTTCCGGGAATGTGGGCCAAGCTGAATTCGCCGCTGGATTCGCTTTGTGCCGCACCGTCGTTCACTCGCCCCGTGCTGGCCAGTTCGGCCCGGTTCATCCGACACTACAATTGCGACGTTCCGTCCAGCCACGTACAACCCAGTCTGGTACTACCTCGCCACCACTCGATTGGGGATTCCATGCAACGTCGCACGACCATTCTGGCTCTGCTGGGCCTGCTTCCGGGGACCACGACCATGGCGACAGCGGCGGCCCCCCAGCAGGTGCTCAAACATATCGTGATGTACAAGTTCAAGGATGACCAGACCCCCGCTCAAGTGCAGGAGGTGATCGATGCGTTTTCCAAACTGCCGGGTCAGATCGATACCATCATTGGCTACGAGCACGGCACCAATGTCAGTCAGGAGATGAAATCCGAGGGGTTCACGCATCTGTTTGTCGTGACATTTCGCGATGAAGCGGGCCGCGAGGTCTACCTGAAGCACCCGGCCCACGATGCGTATGTGGCCATTGTGAAGGGGCGTCGCGATAAGGTCATCGTCTTCGATTATTTGACCTCCCGGTAAGTAGGGATGGACCGCGTAATCCTGGAATCGTGAGTATGTCCGAGCCCCCCGCGACTCCGAATTCGCCCTGGCGACCGATCTGGATCGCGAGTGCGGTCTCTCTACTGGTCATGCTGATCGGGCTCAAGCTCGAACAGCGGGCCCTGTTCTGCGGTTGCGGGGACTGGTCGCCCTGGATCTCGGATGTCGACAGTCGACATTGCTCGCAGCACATGTTCGATGCGTATACGTTCTCGCATGTGCAGCACGGCGTGTTGTTTTTTGCGGGGCTATGGCTCTTGCGAGACCGCATCAGTCGCGAGTGGCGGCTGTGGGTCGCGCTCTTTCTGGAGGCCGCCTGGGAGGTCTTCGAGAACTCCGCGTTTGTGATCCATCGCTATCGAACAGCCACCATCGCACTCGGCTATGAAGGCGATTCGATCACGAACTCGCTGTGCGATACCCTGGCCTGCGTGGCGGGCTATTGGTTGGCCAGTCGTATTACCTGGAAATGGTCGGTGGCGTTTTTTATCGCCGTGGAACTGGTACTTCTGGCAGCGATCCGCGATTCCCTGGTCCTGAATGTCGTGATGCTGGTCTATCCGCTCGAAGCGATTAAGCAGTGGCAACTCGGCGGATAAGTCCGCTGCCATCGAGTCTAAACATCCGCCATGCCGTTTCTCATCAGGGCTCCGATGGCTAGGAGCCCTGTCGCCAGCAATCCGAACATCCTGACTGTGGAGATTCGCCGCCGGTTCACCCGCGAGGCAGCGGCAACGATGACCGTCAAATATCCCCAGAAACAGCCGATCCCGCCCCCCACCATGGCAAATAATCCCCAGAGACCCGATGGTCCAAACAGCAGCAAAGGGGCAGCTGCGCTCAGCGCACCGACGGCGATACTACCGAAGAAGGCCAGTGCCAGTTCGCCATCGGGATTGCGGAACTCCGGCGGTTTGTCGATCGGCTTGGACATGCATCCTCCCCTGTCGAGAAGCGTGCCATGGAGGTTATTGGGACGAACCGGCGTCGCGGGCCCGCGCGACGCTCCGATCCCGTCGACATCACATCGCCGTTCGGCCGCTACACCGACGGGACTGCCGCGACGTCGCGTTTACTGCTGGTCCATTTACACAGGAATATCCCCAGGAAGTACAGCACAACCATCGGCCCCATCATCATCAGCATGCTGATCGGCTCCGGAGGTGTCAGCAGCATCGAGATACAGGCAATCGCAAACACCGACATCCGCCAGTTGTCCGTGAACACCTTGATCGAAACGACATTCATCCGTTCCAGGAAGACCATTAGCAATGGCAACTGGAATCCGACCCCGAACATCAGAGGCAGGATCGACGCAAAGGTAATGTATTCCGACAGCCGGGGTTCGAGTTTGATGTCCATGCTGTCGTTGTATTTCATCAGGAATTGCAGCACGAGTGGCAACACCATGGTGAAACAGAACACCACACCGATCGCAAAGAGCACGAGGCTCAGGGCTCCAAAGTAGTGCATGTACTTGCGCTCGTGGAGATACAGACCGGCGGCGATAAATTGCCAGACTTGGTAGAAGACCCATGGACTGGCCAGGACCAGCCCCGCGATTCCCGAGACCTTCAGGTAAATCATGAATGGCTCCTGCACGCTGAGAGCCACCGGCTTGCGGGAATCGAGTACAACCTGCTGGATCTCGAACAGATCAGGAGAGGCCAGCGTCAGCTTCAGCGGCTGATCGGCGGCCTTTTCATCGGGAGCCGGAAATTGTTGCGGCCGCACCCGGTGCAACTCCTGGAGCAGGGCGAGCGATGAAACCTCGACGGTCATCACCCCCGTGACATCCTTGATTGCCGCCCCCGCGTATTCGGGATCGGGCTCCGGCTTATCCGGAGGGGTTTCGGCCTGGCCAAACAACCCCGACAGCCAGATGCCGAATGGATTTTTACCCGTGTCATCCTTGAGCTTTACGCCCGTTGGTTCCAGGGCCTTATCCAGCGGGTACCGGATGACCGTGACGATCCACTCCCCGACAAACAGACAGATAATGCAACCCAGAGCCACCCCGGCAATCGCTTTCCACAGGTGCGAACGCAGGGCTTCGAGATGTTCCCCGAAACTCATCGTGGTGTCAGCAAACAGATCAGTCGGACGTGGTGGCATTGAGTTCTGTCGCTCTTGAAGGCATCACACGGGAACCACTTCTTCCCCGGGCCTGTTCGCCCTGAAAAGTTCACGTGGTTCAAGAACATGATTCTACGGCGACAGACGACCGATCAAAAGCGACTCCTCTCCCAGAGGGCGTCAGGTGTGTACGTCCGGAAAGTTGGTAGCGACGGTCCTTGGCTCCCTCTCCCCACAGGCAACATGACTCATGACGAGGGACTCCACTGGGGGGAGAGAGCCGGAGTAAGGGGGGCCAAATATCTCTGCGGCCCGCATTGTGACGCACATACACCTTAACCAATTATCCAGATTTACCTTGATTAACGCCTATGAGGATTGTAATAATTTCAAGGGTGGGGCCGATTGATCCGGGTGCGGATTGATGGGCCTGCCTGTAAACCAGTCTGGTTTGTCTTGAGAGCAGAACGGACTGGTTTGTGGTTGTCTTGCCTCTCTCCCCAACGCAGGCTCGCTATGAACATGACCTTGGTGCGATTATTGTCACTTGGTTTGAAATTGTCCCAGCGCCGCCCTCAACGAGCATCGCTTCGGTTGTCCGAGGCCACGGCAGCGCTCGAAGACCGACGAATGCTGGCGGGGGACTCCGATGACCAGATCTCGGAAGCCCGTTTTCTCGGCGACCTCTCGGCCACTCGAATCGTCAGCGGCCCGTCAGTCACATCCAAAGATGTCGACATGTTCTCCTTCACCGTGAGTACCGGACAACGCGTCACCTTCGACATTGACCGGCCCCGGGGACGACTCGACTCGGTCATCCGGCTGTTCAGCGCGGATGGAACTCAACTCAACATCAACGATGATGGAGCGGCCCCGGGTGAGCCAGCCAGCTTGGAGTCCTATCTCGATGTCACCTTTGTGGCCGGGGGAACCTACTACATGGGGGTCTCCGGATATAGCAACTGGTCATACAGTGCCATCACCGGGGCGGGAGACATCCGTGCGTCGACGGGGCGGTACACGCTGACCCTCACTCCACAGGATGTGCTGCCTCCAGCCGCGCACACGCTCTACCTGAACTTCGACGGGGCTTCCATGTCGAATTCCCAGCTTCTGAGTTGGGCGGGCTCTGACTGGTCGGGATCGGTGTCCAGCTATCTCGATCCCGAAGAGGATGGAATCACCGTCGGACGATTCTTCGATGGATACGCAAGTCGGAGCACCATTATCGCGGGGATCATGGCCAACCTGCAGGCTGATCTGGCGATTTATGGAATCGCTGTCGAGCAGACCTCGGGGCTGGCAGTCACCGGAACCGGATCGACAACGATCTTTTTCGGCGACCATAACATGACTGGCATCCCCCATGTGGCCTGCGACATCGACTACAACAATAACAATCAGACGGACATCGCGTTCGTCCTCGAAGAGGACTGGGGCAATGCGGCGGACATCATCACCGCACTGTCGGACGTTGCGTTGCATGAAGCGGGGCACACATATGGCCTGTTCCATGTCAATTCGACGGTCAGCAGCGTCATTTACAGTGAAACGATGGGGTTGCGGTACTCAACTTCCGAAAGTGAATGGTTGCGTGACACTCTCTACATGGACCAGACATTCTCAGAATATCTGAATCACGGGGGGGGGCGCGGCAGCCAGAATTCGCACCAGACCATGCTGCAGAACTTCGGACTGGCCACACCGAACCCGTTGCCTGAACCGTATATGTCCCCGGAACTGCTCCGCGAGATTTTCATCACGGATGAACACATGCCCCATGATCATGATCATGATCATGGGGCGGACGGCGACGACTCTCAGTTCATTCCGCTCTTGATGGTCTCTTCGAATTCTGGAACCAATGCCGCCTTCGACCTGGTGAGCAGCCAGACGGAGGGAAAGCGTCGCAGTTTCTGGAGTTGATCAACGGACTCCACGTCAGCTACCGACTCCGCTGGTCAATTGCCAGCGGCGTCGTTTCATTTCTGGAGGAGCTTCCAGGCCACCTGTTGATCGTTGAGACGCCCATGAGCCCTGAATGACAAACATCTGCGGGGCCAGAATTCATGAAGAATCCCCTTTGCTGGACGGAGGGCCCGCTTTCGATCCGTTGTATCCGTGCTGTGGGAAGGGAGCCGCGATTTGCCTACTATGTGGCAGTCCCGCGACAGTGGGACGACCGAACCGTTCCGGATGGAGAACGGCTGGCCACTGATCACACCATGCTGCTCAGCATCGACACCTCGGGACTGGCGGGCAGCATCGCCCTCACGCGTGCGGGAATTCTGCTGGGAGAGTGCTCACTGGCTCAAGCGGGCCGCCGCCACGCGCGGACGCTGGTGGCGGAAATTGCGAATCTGTTCCGCGAACACAGCCTGACCTCCGCCAATTGCACGGGGATTGCCGTCAGTGTCGGCCCCGGCAGTTTCACCGGCCTGCGGGTGGGGGTCGTTTGTGCCAAGACGTTCGCTTATGCCACGGGATGCCCGCTGACAGCGGTGGACACATTGGAAGCGATTGCCCAGGGGTGCCCCCCCGACATCGAATCGGTGGCAGTCATTGATCTGGCTCAGCAAGGCGAGTTGTTTGTCGGTACATACCGCCGAACGGCTGATCGCTGGCAACGCGAAGGTGAGATTACCATCCAGCCCGCCGAGCACTGGGCCACCGTGCGCCCTGATGGCCTGCGAGTGGTCGGACCGGGGCTGGGCCGGCTACGCGGGCACCTCTTTCCGGAAGCGGTCTGCCTCCCACCGGTGTACGACATCCCACAAGCCCGGCATGTGGCCACCATCGGAACGCGACAATTGCTGGCTGGGAAAACGGTTGACTGCTGGAGCCTGGAACCGTTCTACCTGCGACGGAGTGCAGCCGAAGAGAAGGCCGGTGTGAAGGTGGTTTGATCAACACCCTGTCCGTCTCGCCATCAGGCGATCCCCCCCCATCCTGGCAACACGAACGACGAGAACACTGTGCGGATTCTGCTGGTTAACGATGATGGAATTCACGCTCCGGGACTCCGCGCGTTGCGGGACGTGCTGATGGAACTGGGAGAGGTGACCACGGTCGCACCACTCACTGAGCAGAGTGGCGTGGGGCACCGGATTACCTACTTGCATCCGATCATGGTCAAGGAAATTCACGAAGCGGGACAGCATTACGGCTGGGCCGTGGATGGCAGCCCGGCGGACTGCACCAAGCTGGGCGTGCTGGAATTTTGCGGCGGGCGCCCCGATCTGATCGTCAGTGGAATCAATTCCGGGGCCAACATCGGCATCAACGTCCTTTATTCGGGGACGGTGGCTGCGGCGATTGAGGGGGCTTTCTTCGGAATCACCTCGATCGCCGTCTCGATTCAACAGAAGGCTCCCGTGCCGTCCGACTATCCTCAGACCGCGCGCTGGGCCCTGCCCCTCATTCGGCGACTGCTGACAGACCATCCCCAGCCGGGAAACCTTTGGAATATCAACTTTCCGCCGTCGGGTGAGGAACTGCCGGTCGGAGTGCGTTTCACCACAATGGGGTACAAGCGGCACGATGACACCATTGAAAAACGCATCGATCCGCGCGGACGTCCGTACTATTGGAGTGGTCTTGACCCGCTTCGGAACCACGCCCTGGAACCCGGCACGGATGTGGCCGAACTGAAACAGCAGTTCGTGACAATCACTCCCCTGCACTTCGATATGACCAACCACTCGCTGTTGAATACTGCGGCAAAAAACGATTGGAGCCTGTGAATCAGGCAGCCTGCTCAACGGGTGAGGCCCCCGATTCCAAATTGGCATCCGGCCTTCACAGGGACTTGACCGACAAAGTCGATCTCCAACGCGTTCTCACTCTGAACCGCACGGTGCTCCTCATTGGTAAGTGTCGCAATAATTGGTGGGGTGGCCCAGACATCGCTTGGGATGTCTGGGTGACGCAGGAACAAGAGGGATGGAATAGTGGGTGTCGCTCCAGTAACCTCTTGTTGCTTTGCAACCCAGA
>QWPB01000160.1 GCA_003671275.1 Planctomycetota bacterium
ACAGTTTTTTTTCTGCCGGGCCGATTTATTCGTTCTCATAATAAAAATGCGAAGCTCTGCTTGGCAGGCTTCGCGTCGAGTTACTCACACAGACGGGTGGAGTCCGCAGCCTGTTAAAAAACGCCGTGGGATCGGCTTTCAGCCTGTCCCTTCAGAATGTCGACAGGCTGGAAGCCGATCCCATGTTTTTCAACGGACTGTCAGGCAAGAACCTTGTCTGTCATGCTTTTGATGCGGACCGCCAGCAAGGCCGGGTCGAAGGGCCGACGGAATGTTTCGTCGAAAATTCCCATGATGGACGGATCAGCGATCTGGTCGTCGGAGACCAGTCCAACCACACGCGTGGCTGCTTCACGTCCACCGCTGCGGAAGTAGCGAGCGATCATCCGGGCTTCGGGGAGGCCCACCGTGCCATCGATGATGACACATTGTGGTCTTTGTTCATTTGCCAACGCGCCCGCCTCAAAGGCGTTGTCGGCAGCGACCGTAATCAGGCCGGATACCTGGAGCAGGTTCTCGACGGGAAAGCGGTCTTCCGTGTGCATACCGATCAGCAGTACTTTGCCAATGGCTCCCGCAGCCAGCTCACCCAGTGGCATGCCATGGGAACGCATGAACTCAACGAGAGCGACATGCGGGATACGGCGATCCAGGGAGCCAGGAATGCGATATCCTTTGAGTCGACCACTGTCGAACCACTTACTAACCGTCCGAGGAGCGACTTGGCAGATGCGCGCGACATCGCCCGTGGTATAAATCGAAGTTTCAGCCATGGCCACACTCAAGACAGAACAGGCTCAGATAAGCCAGTAGGCGTTCGCCTCCTGCGCAGAAAACCAGCGCACTGTCCCTCGTGAGCCAAAGATACGTATGCACACTGTGTGCCGAATCAGGGATAGACCGCTCCGATGAAGTGCCCGGTAGCCACAAACTGCCATTATTTATTGAGTTACTATCGCCAACGGGGTGTCGTTCATGGCATAATCGCCCTCACGGACTGTTAGTCGGGTTGAACACAGTTGTAACAGTTGCAGTGTTCGAAGCATTACATTCGCGACAGCTGACATGACCCCAGCTTATCCACCACTGAATGTTTCCATCGCATCGCCGGAGAATACTCCCGCGACCCCGGCCCCGGTCTGGCGGCGAGTTCATCGGTGCGATGATGGCGGGGTCCAGAGTCTGTCCTTTGTGTTGACGCTGCCGATCTTTCTGGGCGCGGTGCTGATGATTGTGCAGCTGTGTCAGATGCTGCTGGGAGTGATGACGGTTCAGTACGCGGCGTTTGCGGGAGCGCGGGCCGCTGTAGTCTGGATTCCCGCGAACACGGAGGAAGCTTCGCAGAACAATCTGCCGTGGGGGAATGGCCGTGAGAATGTGGTGTCGCTCGACGTTGGAAACTTGCGGAATTCACGAAAGTATCAAGAGGTCTTTGGTGCCGCGGCGCAGGTCTGCGTGGCAATTTCGCCGGCTCGACTGGTCCGTGGTCCCCGCACCAGTATGGCCGCAGTGGCGGAACCGGTGGAGGCGTTCCTGACGCTGCAACAGCTGATGTCTGATCCCCGGATTGCGCAGTGGCGCACCGCGACGGGAAATCGCTGGAGTTATGCTCAGGCGAATACGCGAGTGCGAATTGCCTGGTTGGCGGAGACGGCAATCACTCCGACCTATAACCCGATCGGACATCCGGTGGTGGAGTATGAGCCCGCGGAGGTGTCATGGGATGATGCGGTTACGGTTGTGGTCTCGCACGAGGTTGCACTGGTGCCAGGTCCGGGTCGCTGGTTCTTCCGCAGTATGAGGTGGGGCCGGGTGCCCCAGAATCTGGACCAGGACTGGACGACTTCAGAGCGACTGGATCGAGTTCCGGTGGTGGGGTCGGCCACACTGTCGGTCGCCGGGATCAAGTCGCAGCGACCACTGCGCTACCGCGACAATGCCGGAGGGGTGGACCGATGATGCATGTCGTGACCTCCCCGTCCGAGAGCCTTCCCACCTCAAAGCCTCGGCGATCTCGACTCATGCGAATGTCGCACTGGACCGCATCGCAGATCCAGCGAGTGCATCGGAATGAGTGCGGCGTGATTAGTCTGCTCACGGTGTTTGTGATGCTGGGGTGTACCTGGCTGCTGTTGTGGGTCATTAACAGCGCAAAGCAGCTCGACGCCCGTGTGCGGATGCAAAACGCAGTGGATGCTGCCGGGCACAGCGGCACGGCTGTGCTGGCGCGAGGGATGAATGCTATCGCGTTTGCCAATCAACTGGAATTTGATCTTCTGGCTGCGGTGGCAACATTGCGGGTGAGTGCGGCGGGGAATGTCCCTTCGCCGCTGGTGCGATTACTGCCCACGTTTGAGGAGTTGCTGGAAGGATCGCAGCCAGGCACCCCCCCGTCGCAGCGACCGATCCCGGCCTTTCGATATGCGGTCGTGGAGCGGATGCCGGGGCAGGCCAGTGAAATGGTTCGCGATATTGCGAGGTCCAGTGGGGCGTGGCGGGGGCCAGACGCGGCCACCAATCCGGATGGTCCTCAAGGTCCGCTCGTGGCGGTCCTGTGGACTTCGCAAGGGCGGCAGGTAGGACAGGGGAGCGAACAAGATCCTTGGCAACGCGTATTGCCAGTCATCGATCCGAGTGCGGGAGGCTGGGATGAACCGTGGTTGCCAGACGATTCGTTACAACAGGCGGCCCGGCGGGAGCGGCGGCAAGCGGCCCGAAGGTATCTGATTCCCTGGGCTCAGGATATTGCCCGTCGGACTCCCAGTTTGACGAATCGGGTTGTCCAGCTGGCGGAGCTGGAGCTGGACCGGATGTTCGATAATGAGTTCGTGGATAACAACCTGCCGATGATGTTACGTCCCCGCCGCACGGAGCAGGAAGCCGTCGAGATGGACTTGATGTTTGTGGCGACCGCGTATCGCCTGCACCCGCGTTCGATGGCCCCGAATCTGTTTCGCAACCCGAATGCGGGGATTGCTCCGGCGATGGCGGTGGCACAGTCCACAATGTTCCTGCCCCGGTCACGCTACACCTGCTGTCCATGGGCAGAGGAACGCTATGATCCGGTGACCCGTGAACCGTATCTGGTGGTACACACGGATGGATGGCCCAATGAGTGGGGCAGCAGTATTCAGAACTGGCAATCCAAACTGGTCCCGGCCACCGCGGACGTGATTGGTTCGCTTCTGCGGGTGGAGGTCGATCCCGGAAATGGGCAGGGAATGCTCCCCCAATGGGGGATGCTGACTCCCGAACAGTGGGACGCACTTTCGCACCAGTAGGCTGGTCCGGGTGAGCTGGTCCCGGGCTACGAGAGCTGATTCACGATTTCGGCCAGCGCGATCAGGCAGGTGTCGATCTGTTCGTCCGTACCGATCGTGATCCGTAGACCATCGAGCAGTTGGTCGGTCCCGAATTGTCCCGTGGGGCTGATACCGGGGAAACGCATGTAACGGACAAGCACCTTGCGGGACTTGAGCTGTTCATAGATGGCGTTGTGCTGACCGGTCGGGTGCGTTGCCCAGATGAAATTGGCCTGGCTGTCGACGGTCTGGAATCCGAGCTTCCGCAGGGCCGCATTCAATCGAGTCCGGGTGGCAATGATGCGGGCGCGGTTGGCGAGCATCCAGTCCTGATCGCGGAGGGCTGCTTCGGCAGCTGCCAGCGACAGGGCATCGCAGTTATAACTGTCTTTGACTTTGCGCATACCGGCGATCAGATCAGGATGGGCCACCGCGAAGCCGAACCGCATCCCTGCGAGACTGTAACTCTTGCTGAAAGTTCGGGTGACAACCATTTGATGGCCGACGGGAGAGGCCAATTGCTCCATCCGGTGTGGCTGGTCGGCAAAGTCACCATAGGCTTCGTCCAGTACCAGGATTCCGCGTGGGGGGACGAGTGCCCGAAGGGTGTCGTCCGACCAGCGGTTGCCGGAGGGGGAGTTGGGATTGGGCGTGAAGACCATTTTGGCCCGGCGGGTGACGAGCGAGGCCGCCTCCCGATCCCAGCTCCAGTCCGGACGGAGTGGGATCCGCTGGTGCGAGGCTCCCTGAAGCTCGGCCAGGGTTTCGTACAGAATGTAGCTGGGGTACGGATAGGCGATGAGCTCGCCCGCGTCGACAAAAGTCCGAACGAGAATTGTCAGGATTTCATCACTGCCGTTCCCCGGCAGGATCCATTCGGGATCCAGTCCAAACAATTCCGCGGCAGTCTTCCGAAAGGAAGTCCCCAGCGGGTCCGGATAGACATGCAGGCGTTGGGCGGCGGTGGCGATTGCTTCCGCCACCAGCGGGGAGGCGGGGTAGGGATTCTCATTGGTATTGAGTTTGACCCAGCCGGTGTCCTGTGGCTGTTCTCCAGGGACATAACCAGCGATGCGATCGATATCAGGACGGAAGAGAGACATTCCAGAAACTCAGGAGCAGGGTGGCAAAGTCAAGCTGTCGTGTCGACAGCATGTCGCTCGCCGGTAAACACAGGTCCGGCGGTCGACAGAAATTTCCGACAGAGTTGCAGCCGATGTTACAGCCCGTACTTAAGCGTGGTGGGAAAGAAGGGGATGCGGGCCGCCTTCTTGTCATCGGCGGGCTTTTCGTCGTCCTTTTTGTCATCGGGGGCCGGATCGGAGTCCGCCGGCTGCGCCGGGGCTGCGGCCTTGACGATCTCCTGTTCGATGACCTCGCGGGCTTTTTTCAGCTGGATGTCATCGAAGGTGCTGGGGATCGGCTCTTTGGTGATGACATCGCGTTTGGCGCGGTCAAAGTTGTAGACGCGCATCTGTTCCATGGTGAATTCGATTTTCAGGCCGTCATTGGGCATCACTCCCCACTTGTCGGATTCCGTCTCACCGGGAAAGCGGTGAATTTTTTCCTTGCTGGGGCGGTAGTACGACGCGGTTGTCAGTTTGAGTTTGCTCTTGCCATCTTCGACATCCAGGGTGTTCTGGACGCTGCCTTTGCCCCAGGTGCGTTCGCCGACGACGACCCCGCGTTGATGGTCCTGCAAAGCAGCCGCGAGAATCTCGCTGGCGGACGCGCTATATCGGTTGGTCATCACCACAATCGGGAAGCCCGTGAAGGTTCCGGCCTTCTTGGCCGTACGGACCACGGGGCGGCTGTTGCGGCCTTCCGTTGAGACGATGACGCCGTCTTCCAGGAACAGGTCCGCGATCTCCACGGCCGTCTGGAGGTAGCCGCCCGGATTGAAGCGGACATCAATGATCAGGCCCTTGAATCCATCGGACTTGAGCGCCTTGAGTGCCTGGCGCATTTCCGCACCACTGCGGCTGGTGAAGTGGGTCAGCCGGACGTAGCCGATTTTCTTTTCGGGGTCGAGCATGAAGTTCCAGGAGCCGTCCGCTTTGTAGGAGTCGCCCAGCACCGAATCGAGCTGGATCACTTCCCGCTTGAGATCGACGTAGTTGATCTCGGTCGAGTCCCCTCGCGTATAACCGACCTTTACGATTTCGCCGGGTTTGCCGCGGAGGATGGCAATGGCGGACTCCATCTCGCGGTTCTGTTCGAAGTCGCTGACTTTCTTGTCGGCCACTTGGACGATGCGGTCCCCGGCTTGGATTCCGGCCTTGTAGGCGGGGCTTCCAGGGAGCGGAGTGGAGACTTCGATTGCCCGAATGCTTTCCAGGAAACGCACCTGAATACCAACGCCGACAAATTCCTGGTCCACCGACTCATTGAACTTGGCTAGCTCTTCGGGACTGATGTAGTCGGAGTACGGGTCGAGATCGGACAGCATGCCGCGAATCGCGGATTCGATCAATTGGCGCCGGTCGACATCCTTAACGTAGTTCTGGTCGATCTCGTCGAACGTGTCGACGAAGACCTGCATCAGTTCGAAGTATTCATCCTGATTTTTTGGGGTGTCTTCGGCCTGTGCCCAGCTGGCGAGACTGCAACCTGCCAATAGCCCCAGGCCCGCGATGCGTGTCCAAACAGTCCGCATGATTTGTCCTTCGTCCGTGTGTCGACACGCTCCGGGTACCCTCAGCGTGGCCAGCGAGAAATCGTCGCCTCCGCACGGGGTGATCTTACGCCGCTGGTCTCTGACCAGCAAGACGGAGGTGATCGTGTCGGGGCTGCGCAGTCTCACCCGGGGGAGCGTTCAGCCACGGGTGGTGGCCCCCCCTCGCGTTGAATCCCACGCGAGACGCCCCCGACCATGAGGGAAGGGGGTCAGGCGACTTTACGAATCACTGGAGCAACGGAAGGGCCGGTCAATTCCAGGGGCGTGTTCGCAATCTGTTGAACGTTGGCGGGGGCGGGGCCACGACTGCTCCAGGCAATCTGCCAAAGCTCCCACGGGGCTTTCAGGAAGTCGGTGGCCTTTAAGCGAGACCCCCCGACTTCAACCCAGGTGTCGAGTGGCTGTTCATACAACGAAGAGATGAGACAGGGAGCGCCAAGGGCTCTCAGCTGCCGCCAGCGGGCCAGCAGCTCGACATCGAAGATCCAGCGAGACTGGAACGGCTGTTCGAGGACAGCCGCCAGAAACCGGGAACGACGGAACATCTTGGCCCCGCACTGGGTGTCCTGCAGGCGAATACCGAGAACGAGCGAAGCCGCAGTGGCGAAACATCGCCCCAGCAGACTACGTTTGGGGTTTCTTTGGACGGAATGGCCGAGCAAGGTGAGTCGTGATCCAACGACCATTTCGATTTCGGGGTAGCGATTGAATGCCCGGATGAACGCTGGGACTTCATCGAGGGGCGTCGCAAGATCCGCGTCCCAAAAGCCAATCAGATCGGCACCACTGGCGAGCGCGTGTCGCATGCCGTGACGGACCGCTTCGGCTTTGCCCCCATTCTTGGGCAGATCGACGATGTCGATATGTCCGGGCTGGCAGGCGGACTGTAATTCCTGAAGCCGGGCCAGGGTTCCATCGCGGCTGCCGTCATTCACAAAGACGAATCGGACTCGCAATTCGTCCGACAGAAAGCGGTGAAAGGCAAATCGGTTGAGCCGCTGCTCTTCGTTGTAGCACGGAACGACGATCGCGACGGGACGCATCGCAGGGACTCCTGACTTGAATGGAATGCCGCCTAGGCAGCCAGCTGCGATTCCTGTGAGGTCTGAACCCAATCCAGGTGTGTGGGATTCTCGACCGTTTCGCCGAGCATCATGCGGTCAGCGCGGGATTGCAGATCGTCCATGGCGGCCTGCAGCCGATCGCGCCACGGGCCGAGCTGGGAAGGGGTGAGGTCTGGGGGGACGTTGATGGGCGTCCCGCTGAGGATCGTTACGCGGCTGAACGGAAGAGGGATCACGAGATCGGTCCAGCGCCCGCGAGGACGCCAGGCCCAGGCTGCGGCAAAGACAGTTGGGACAATCGGGCGTCCCGAGTGCGAGGCCAGGTAGACGATGCCGTCTTTGACGACCCGCCGCGGCCCTCGTGGTCCGTCGGTTGCGATGACCACATGATACTCGTCGACAGCGGACAGCATCTGCCGGACAGCTGCGGCGCCGCCTTTGCTGCTGGACCCGCGAATGGGTCGAATGTCGACCGCATCGAGAATGTCAGCCACGATCGAACCATCGGTATGCTGACTGACCAGCGCTGCGGAGTTTCGAGGCCGGGCACAAAAGATGGGACCGAGAATGCCATCATGCCACAGGCAAACCAGCGTGCCGGTCTTGGGTGGCTCCACAATCAGCGGGGAATACTCCGGAGCAGCAAACAGCAGTTGCTTGCGAAAGGTCGCAAACAATCCGCGAAACAGTGCAGCAGCCCCTCGGGCTAGCCAGCGAATCAACGTGCGATTGCGAATCTTCACGGCTTCCATTCCGTGACCAGGTGGTGGTTCAGGCGGGAGGGTATCAGTTTTCGGTCGAGTCCCCCAAGACCAGATGCTTATTCGGATTCTCAGAGTTACCGCCAGCGATCGAGGGAAGGCATTTGTCTCGGTGGCGGCGGGTACTCCGGTCGGCTGGCTTCCCACGGAATCGAGCTTCGTGGCTGTCGAGCCACTGGAGTCAGGTGCGGCGGGGAAGTGTCTCGCGGATTCCCCGCGATCACTTTCTGGAGATCACACAACAGCTCGCTGCCGTATGCCGAGTGCCCTAATTCCAGCCACTCGAACCCGATGGATGTGGCATCCACCACATCGATCCATTCGTATCCTCGGATGGAGTTCCAATGGGGTCCGCGCTGACCGAGGCGGAACGTGCGATGCCACATCCGGGAGGCCCACAGAGCCAGATCGCTTCCCGAGGAATAGACTGTGACTCGACGGACAACCGCTTGAATTTGCGGGGCGAGCACTTCGGCGAACTGGACCGCATCCAGATCCGGTGCCGCAAAGACGACTTCGTCGAACACTCGCGATGAGCGTGATGGACGGGTCGTCAGCTGGGCCAGGGCTCCCACCAGTGCGTGATTGCCCAGGCTGTGAGCGACCAGATGAATTCGCCGGGCTCCCGAGTCCCGGGCCAGCGTTTCCAGAAACTCCGCGACGCATCCCACCGAGGCATCCGCCACGCGGACATCCCGGCCATAACTGGTGATCCGTCCATCGCTGGGCCAGCTGTAGAACACGGGGACGCCGGAATAATGCAAGTCGTACGCCATTTGGGCTGTTCGCTGTGCCGCCTCGGCGAAATCGAAGTTATAGCCATGCACAAAGACGAACAGATCCGGGTCGCGGGAGGCACCGAGATCCCGGCGGAGGTGAGACAGGCAGACCTCGCGGTCAAGCAACTGGGCTGATTGCAGGACCACGTGTCGACGGACGGATTCGCGAAACTCAAGTCGCCACACGCTGGGGCGTTCGAGTTCGCCCCACTGATGACGAAGGGGAATGGAAACAACGCATTCCCCGTATTGGTTATTCTCGATGCGATTCGTGGAACGGTCGACACCCCCGCGCCGCGAGAAGTCTCGATTGGATCCAAAGTACACCCGAACCGAGGCGTGGGCTGCGGGTGTCGGGAGTCCCTGTTCCTGAGAAGCCGTAGTTTCTGCCGAAGCGAGAGCCTGATCCGATCGATCATCAATCTGCCGTTCGCTCGGTGGGACCAATGCGAAGCGAGGGAGATCGTCCGTGGAGGGACGTTCCACCGACCAGGATTCGTGGTTCTGCACCGCCGCACAGCCCATGCCGCTCATCACCAGCCAGATCCACAACATTGGACAACGCATGACCACTCATTCCGCAGGAATTGCAATGCGGGAGGCTGATCCTTGGAGAACTTGCACGAAAACAACCGCCCCCACCACTTTTGAGAGGGGGATGCAAAGACTGGGCCAATTGTCTGAGTGGTGTCCGGGAGCTATGGCAAAAAGTGAACCGCATCGAGGTTCATCAGTCCGCCCTGACGCTGTTCATTCACGAACCGGACATACAGGTCGTGTCGCCCGACAGTCTCGGGGATTTCGATCGTTTTGTCGTAGAACTCCTCCCACTGACCATTCACTTCTACGGAGGTGCTACCGAGCAGCTCGCCATCGGGACTCCCCTTGCGAATCTCGATCGAGCCACCCGCACCGGCCGAGGCGACACGGACGGTGATCTTCCGAATCCGGTCGAGGTTCAGATGGGAAAACTTCAAATGGTGTCCGTGATCGATCGCACCGATGAATTGCTGACCTGAGGCCTTTCCTGAGCCCAAGACCCGCGCCCCGTGAATCTCATCAGCCGACTCGGCTTCGACCAGCCGTTTTCGCAAATGGATGGTGGCGTTCGTACTGATTGCAGGAATGTCCCCCGCGCCCCGGTCGGTATAGCTGGCTTCGAGAGTGTAGTGTCCTGGTTTGGCGGCCTCCTCGGGTGAGACGGAGATCGTTCCATTGAACCCTTCGAAGACGCGAACCAGTCCAGCGGGTTGCAATTGGTAGACCCAGGTGACCATTTCGCGGACTTCTTCCTCCGTGTGCTGAGCGTGGGTAATCATGGGGATCTTGCCCCAGACGCCGGTGGAACCTTTCAGGACGCGCTGGACAGAAGCCTCGAAGGCCCCCTCGACATTGCGGTATTTGTTGGCCACATCCAGGAGCGGTGGGCCGACCCGCTTCTGATTCACCGCATGGCAATTGAAACAGTCTGTCTTGCGCATCAGCTGGAGGCCGCGGGGCCCCGTCTCTTCAACGGGAGTCTGCCCCTCTGAGCGGGGGATGGGGCCTTCGGCAAACGCGGCACTCAATGATGTTCTGCGGGGCGAGTCCACATCGAGGTCATCCAATCCTTTGGCATCGGCCTCCTCGGGGTCGTTCGTTCCGTCTTCGGGATCGGTCACGTAGAGCCGGAATGGAATTGGCTGTTCGGCGTCGAAAAAGTCACCGTTCTGGGGGTCGATAAACTGGAGTGTGGGCCGGGCATTCCCCACCAGAACCGGGACCGAAGCCAGGCGACTGGCCCCGGAGGAGTCGGTCACAACCAGATCCACATTAAAGACACCGGGTTCGTCAAAAGTGATGGTCGGATTTGGCTCGGTGGAAATCACGCGGGCAGAGGCCCCGGGCGTGGAAGCGGAGACGACCTGCCAGGTGTAGGTCAGCGTATCGCTAGTATCTTTGTCGTTGCTTCCGCGGCTGGAGAAGTTCACCGTCAGCGGATGCTTGCCGATATTATTCTCCACGGAGGCGATTGCCGTGGGAGAGCGATTCCCCCGGACGTAGTCGATACGGATCAGTCGCGAGTCGGTATTAACGCCCCAGGACTCTCCGTATTCCACGACATACAGGGCCCCTTCGTTGCCGAAGTCGAGATCGACCGGGCGGACGAATTTCTGCTGCGGCATGAAGTGTTCAATTTGCTTGAGCTTTTGTTCGCCATCGAGATGAACCGCTTTGATCCAGTGTCGGGACCACTCGAAGATAAACAGGGTTCCGTCGTACGCTGCGGGGAATTTCACATTTGACACCAGAGCCTCATCATAGTGATAGACCGGCCCGGCACAGGCCGTGCGCCCGCCACTGCCGAGTTCTGGGAACTCTTTGGACTCGCCACCCGGGTAATAAAGCATGGCCGGTTGGGGTACGGGTAACAGCTTCTCACCGGTATTGTTGGGCGATTCGTTGATCGGGCCGTTGGCATCGAACAAAGGGCCGATTTGCCCCGTCGTGTAGTCCACATCGTGATACGGCAGATTGTTGGCAATGAAGTACGGCCAGCCAAAGTTTCCGGCAGCGCGCGCCTGATTGATCTCGTCATAGCCGCGCGGGCCGCGGTCTCCATCCCCTCCGGCATCGGGCCCGACTTCTCCCCAGTAGACAATGCCGGTGGCTTCATCCACGGACATTCTCCACGGATTACGACACCCCATCACATAAATCTCGGGAAGCCCCTTTGATCCGTCTGGGGGGAACAGGTTGCCTTCCGGGATTTCATAGGTGCCGTCCGGCAGAGGTTTGATACGGAGGATCTTGCCGCTGCCGCTGCGCGTGTTGGCGGCGGACTTCTGGGCATCCCAGGGGGCCCGGTCGGGGCGCTCGTCAATGGGGGCATACCCGTTGGAATCCGCATGCGGATGGGTGTTGTCGCCTGTAGAAATGAACAGCTCCCCCCGGGGGCCAAATTCCAGCGTCCCCGCGTGATGACAGCATTCCTTTCGTTGTTCCTCGAACTTGAACAGCAGCTTCTCGGATGTCAGGTCAAGCTGGCCATCGGCGATGGTAAATCGGCTGATGTGCTGCCCCGGGTAGTTGGGTGGCGAATACTGCAAGAAGATCCAGTGCGTTTCGGCAAAGTGAGGGTCGAGAGCCATACCGATCAGACCATTTTCCTGCTCCGTCGTGATGGGGATTTCGCCGACCAGCTGGATCTTGCCGGTCTGTGGGTCGAACCGCTGAAGTTTGCCATCGAGTTCGATGTAAAAGATCGAACCATCGGGAGCGACCTCTAACTCCATGGGGCGGACCAGACCCGTAGCGAGCACGGTGACTTCGAATCGACTCGGGTCGACAACTTCGGGTTCTGCGGCCCAGGAAACGGCTGCTGCGACCAACACGTACGCAACACTCAACAGCGAACGAGAGAGGCGGGGCATGAAACAACCACTCGGGAAGGCGGGACGGGTAAGGCAAGACCAGAGAGTGTGACGCATCAAATGCCATGAATTCAATCCAGTCGCGGCGAGGCGAGCCCCGATGAACGCTCAGTGATAGACTGAGCGTGTGCTCTCACGGCCGGTTCCCTCGTGAGAGGTTCCTTCACTTCAGGACTGAACGATGTTGCCCTCTGTATTCGCGGCATTCGTTGTCGAGAAAGACAAAGCCGGGCAGATCACTGCGGGCGTGCAACGTCGTCACTATGACGAGCTGCCCGCCGGTGACGTTGTTGTGCAGGTGGTCTGGACCTCGCTGAACTACAAGGATGCACTGGCGGCGACCGGCCATCCCGGAGTGACGCGACGGTTCCCTCACGTGCCCGGGATTGACGCCGCAGGGTATGTCGTGGAGAGTGCCTCGCCCGACTTTCCCGTGGGGACCGCCGTGATCGCCACCGGCCATGAGCTGGGGGTCGAGCGCTGGGGCGGCTGGTCCGAATTGATCCGCTTACCAGCCGAGTGGCTGGTCAGGTTGCCTCCAACCCTGACTCTCGAGGAGGCTATGCTCCTCGGGACCGCTGGGTTTACCGCAGCGCAGGGCGTGATGGCCTTGCAGCGGTCGGAGATCCTGCCGGTTTCCGGGCCAGTCGTCGTGACCGGGGCGTCTGGGGGAGTGGGATCTCTGTCTGTGGCAATGCTTGCTGGCCTGGGGTATGAGGTCGTTGCGGTTTCCGGAAAGCCGGACCGTGGGGAGTGGCTGCGGGACTTGGGGGCCAGACGGGTCATTGGTCGTAACGAGTTTTTGCAGACCGCCGAACGTCCGCTGCTGAAGTCCCAGTGGAGCGGAGGGATCGATACGGTGGGCGGAGAGATGTTGTCGACGCTGGTTCGCGGTCTGATGCATCGCGGGTGTGTCGCGGCCTGCGGCGTCGTGGGCGGAGCTGAACTTCTGCTGACCGTCTATCCCTTCATTTTACGAGGGGTCACGCTGGCCGGGATCGATTCGGCCTGGTGTCCGGACTCGCAGCGGCAGCGGATCTGGCACAAGCTGGCAACCGACTGGAAACCGGAGAGATTGGACCGCTGGCGATCCGAAACCACCTTGGACGAATTGCCGGGGGCTGTGAGGCGTATTCTGGCTGGCGAGATCGCGGGGCGCACGATCGTGCGAATCAATCGATAAAGGCTGTGATGGAGTCGTATGCTCACCCTGGGTGGCCTAACAGTCTGTTGAAGATCCTACGTTTTTCAACGGACTGCCATGCAATTCGACAATCATACATGAGGCACTCTTTTCAGGAGTGTTCCCTGACCGTGGAGGTATTTCGTTCGCGGGCGACTTCGCTAGAACTCAATGTCCACGTAGCGAGCTTGGCACGCGGTGTCATAGGCCACTCTCATCCGCCGCGTTTGCGGGAAGAACTGCAAACAGGCTGTTGTCTGCCAGTAGGAGCTGTGAACGCAGGGGGAGTCGGCATTCGGAGTGTTTGTAGAACCATGGTCAGCCATCAGAGCGGCGAGTTTTTCGGCATCGAGAAGTTCGCCGTGATCCAACAATTCTTTGAAACGCTGATCCCGCGATTCGGAAGACTGATGGAGTCGCCGCCCCCGCAACGCGGTCGGTGCGGAGTCAGCGTACACCGCGTCCCGAGGTATCTGGACCTGTTGCATGGTGTCGTTGAAAAATGCATTGCTGTGATGCAATACATCGACCCCTTCTTCAGGGCGGCGAAGGTGACTGCGAGTGCTTGATAGCTCCAACGAGGCGATATCTCCGGTGGCGTCGCTCAGCATCAGTAGTCCGCCACCCCAACGCGGCCGCTGGGAGATCCAATCCGCAGCTTCGGAGACTGTCTGACAACGACCGAGGGCCTCGGAGATCACCATCGAAATCGGCGCAGCGGGGGCCGAGGGCGTGTCCGTGGTGAAGGCGTAGTCAAAGGTGATACACAAGCCTGTCTCGTTCATTCCGTCCACAGCTCCCGCCAAGGGGGCGGATGTAAACTCGACGGCCCGCAGTCTCCCTTGGGGGCAGCTCTCCCGCACCAAATACAATGGCTGGATCAGTGGCAGGTAGTCAAAGTTTCGAGCCACCATCGGTTCGCCCGTGGCCGAGCGTCGTCCTCGCACGGCCACCGCCGAACACGCTCCGGGACACGCTGTACATCCACCGACCGAGGACAACAAAGGCTCGATGGCGTTGTAGAGGCAGATGGCATTCAGGCTGACACCAGCGCCCTCGGCAATTCCGGCCAGCCGCTGGTTCATCGCGATGCTTTCACGGCATTGGGCGAGATAGCGTCGCGATTTGATTTCGGCGAGCCAGCGGTAGACCGGATACGGCAGCCACCCCGGTTGTTGCAGGCGAAATGCTTCCAGGTGAGAGAGGATCTGACTCGCAGCGTGAATCTTATCACGTACACCAGCCCCCTGATCGAAGCCCATCTCTCTTGGAGTTCCCTGACAACGAATCTTGACCACGTTGGCTGTCGTCGGCTTTGTACGTGAAATCGATGCGGGCATTTTCGGCTCCTGCCGTAGGACGAGGAAGTGTGTCAGAAATCAGGCCGGGGAGGAGTTGATCCACGGAGCAAGACACGGAAGCACGGAGAAAGTCACACCCTGTTCACTTCCAATCATTCAGGGGCAATCGAGGTGTATCCGTTGAAAATCCTCTCCGGCCACAAATGTGAGCTTGTTGTGATCCAATGGTGGAATGCAATGTTCGAATGACGGCGACCGCGTCTACTCGTGTTCAGGATCGCAGGTGGGACTGAGAGATCACCGTCCCATGTGGCGGTCCGCTTACCGCCTGCAGGGCTGATCATCCATGAGTGAGCTGAGCCAGGCATTCCGGAAGACTCCGGCGGGATCCCTCGATTGGCAGGTGTCCCGAAACGTTGGAAAATGCGGATAGAGCGAGACCAGTGACTGGGGCGGTAGCGACAACCACTTTCCCCAATGGGGGCGAGCCTGGAATTTGTCCGCCATCGTTTTCATGAGGTACGTGGCAACGAGTTGAAATCCCTGTCGATCTGTGGGGCGTGCGTAGCTGATCAGACTGATGGTGTACCAGATCGTTTCCTTTCCCGCCGCCATCGAGATCAATGTGTCGTCGGCCAGGACTCGCCGAACGCAGATGGGATAGTGATGGCAATAGGTCCCCCGCAGAGCCTCCAGGGCCTCGGTCTCAGCGGTTGTCATCGCGGATCTGAAACCCCGAGATTCCGGAACGTCCGCTGCGACGGTCAATACTTCTCGGAAATGCGCCAAGGCGGCAGGTAGATGCCGGGCTTCGATGAAAATCTCCGTTTCGATATGCCGAAAGAGCTCGTGTTTCATGACCAGCATGGCGGATGATTCATCCGTGACTTTCCATCCACGAATCACGGCTGCGGGAATCAGGGAGCGTAAGAGGAGCCTGACCAGCGAAGCACTCTGGAGCCAGCGGGCTGCCAGGATCAACAGTAAATGCATTCCCAGATCGATGCACAGAAACCAGTACACCCGGTAGAGTCCCGCCAGTCGTGAGCGAGGTGCGCTGGATTCCCGACGATGCTGAGCAAGTAATGTCCACCGCCAGGGGACCAGGAAAAGCTGCTGCAATGGAAACTCTTTTTCAGCGGCGAGTGCCGCATCGATATCGGCATGTTCCCGCCAGTGTTCTTCAATGCGATACAAATCGCGGCAACGAATCCTGACGGCGAGAATGATCCCCAGGCAGCCCAATGAACAGCGGGCGGCTTGCAAGACCTCTCCGCTGTCGATTTGTTCAATGAAGGCTTTCCCGGTCGCCTGATCGAATCGAGCCACTCGGACTGCTTCCACGTAATGGGAGAGACTATGACGTCCCGAACCATGCGTGCCTGTCGAGATGGCTCCGGCAATGGTTTGCTCCGTAATGAGTCCGACCGAAGGAAGTGTTTTGCCGTGCCGCCTCAAGTATTCGAGCAGCGTTTTAATCTGACACCCGGCTCCCACTGTGACCTCTTCCCCGGCATGCTCAGCCGGGAAGTGGCACTGTTGCAGGTGCTTCAAACAAATCACCACACCCTCGCAAGCGGGAGCTGCGCTCCAGGAATGCAGACTGCCGATGGCCCGGATCTGTTCTCCGGGATGCCGGTTCAGAATGTCGAGGAGTTCGTTTTCGTCACGAGGTTCGTAATACGCAGACGGCTTCAGCGCGATGTTATGCCCGAAATTCCAAATCGACGGTGATTGGGCCATGGTGGTTTTGCTCTCAGGAAGAGTGGGCAAGACGGTTTTCCCGTCACGGACAACAAGTCAACCTGACTCTCGAAGCGAGATTTCCATGGACGGGGATGCGCGCGAATTCTTCAGATTGTGGACCTTTCCTTAAATTCTCGTCGGCAGCCCTCGGTATGTGAGGGCTCTCGCCGGTTTGACTCGCTGTATTCTCTGGCAATTCCGGGAAATGACTGCAATTTGGCCGTTCGTGCCCTATTCTGCGCATCTGGCACTCTCCGAATTCGCTCAACCCCAGTGAGGGAGTACCCGTGCTGGACTCTTCCAACGACGGTGCGAGGCTGGCCGCGTTCCTGCTGCGAATGCGGCCAGCATTAGTCACGCTGGCGGAGGCTTTGATCTCGCCCGCCTTTCGCTCCGTACTCGACGCGTCTGATCTCGTTCAGCAGACATTGTTGGAAGCCCACCGGGACCGAAGCACCTGGTCGATCGCCTCGGAGGGGCAAATCTTTTCCTGGCTCCGGGAAGCTCTCCGGCATAACGTCATCGATGCCGCACGGCAATTGAAATCACAAAAGGGAGATGTGCGGAGAACGCAGCGGCTGGAAGATCTGCATTCCACCGTGGCTCGCATTGCGGACCGGCTCGCGGCGGACCAGTCCTCGCCCAGTCAGCGCGTGGAGCGTGAGGAACAAGTGGCCAGACTTCTGGAAGCCATTCAGTCGCTCACAGAGGGACAGCGACGTGTTGTCATCTTGAAGCACTTGCGGGGCTGGACTCTGGAAGAGATTTCGCAAGAACTGGGACAAACCGAGACCGCTGTGGCGGGCCTGTTACATCGAGCCCGGCAGTCTTTATGCCACCTGCTGGGAGAGCGGAAGTGACGACATTTCCAGGCAACCGTCATGAAGATTCCAGCGTCACGCTGGACGAGGTGCTGGCCGTCTGTGAACGGTCGATTGAACGCCACGATCCCACCGTTGAACAGTCATTGACTCTGCGGTATCCCCAGTACTCCGATGAGATTCAAGTATTCTTTCGGTGCCAGGGCGTGATCGAGCGTGTTGCGGAACCAGTTTTCGCGGCACTGTCCGGTGTCCGCCCACCCCCTTCCCTGAGCGAATATGAATCGTTGGTGGAGGTCGGTCGTGGTGGAATGGGTGTCGTTTACAAAGGTCGTCATCGAGCGACAGGTCGGATGGATGCCGTAAAATTCATCCATCCGGATCGCGTGTCATCACTCTCGAAAATGGACGGCGAAGGGCTCGTGGCCCGGTTTCGTCGAGAATGCCTGATGGCCGCTCAAGTGGCTCATCAGAACATTGTGCCGGTCTATCATGTGGGAGAATGCGAGCAGGGAGTCTATTACTCCATGCGATTTGTGGATGGTCCGACACTCCACGATTTGATGACTGATCCCTCCCTTTCTCCCCAGCAGTCAGCCCGGTATATCGAACAAGTCGCCAGAGCGATCGAAGCTCTCCACCAGCACGGCATTCTTCACGGCGATATCAAGCCTCATAACATCGTGGTCGACTCCGAAACGGAGATTCCATTGATCGGAGATTTTGGACTCGCCGCCATGGAGAGCAGCGGCTGTTTGGATACTTCCAGCGAATTCATGGGGACGCCAGGCTACCTTCCTCCGGAGGTCGTCCAGTCACTTCGGGAAGACGCTCCCGGAAATGTTAACGCGGTACTGGGAGCCACGATCTCGGCGGATGTCTACGGCCTGGGTTCGACGCTGTATGCCCTGCTCACGGGGGGGCCACCGCATCCCGGTGAAACCGCGCAGGCACGTCTGGCGTCCACGCTGGCCAGAGATGTCGTCTCCGTGAGAACCCATAATCCGAAGATTCCGCGGTTATTGGCTGAGATCTGCCAGAAAGCCCTGGCCCGTGATCCGAGACATCGCTTTTCCACAGCTGCTGAATTAGCGGACGCCCTCGAGATCTGGCTCAACCAGCCTGACTGGTCTCGGCACTTTCCCAAGCTCGGGCACGTCTTGTTTGCGGTGGCACCGCTGCTGTTGCTCAGCAACATGGCGGTCTATTTCATGCTGCGGTCGGCGTACTGGCAATCGCTGGTATGGATGCCCGTATTCGCGAGTTACATCCCCTTGTTTGTCGGATTCTCACTGAGTGGTCATGCCTTCACGCCCGCAGGGCGTCCCGCACTCCGCGCACTCTGGTCGACTTGGATTGGACATTTTGCGGCATCAGCGAGTAGTTACATCAGCCTGAGACTTTTGCTGGCACCTGATCAACATCTCGTGATGGCCGCCTTCTACGCATGCTTCGCAGCCATCTCTGCACTCACATTCTTTGTCAATTCCGCGCACTTCTGGGTCAGCTATCGGTGGATCGGGTTCGGTTGGATGTGGATCGCGGTGGGAGTTTCGGTCGTCCCCGACGGGGCTCCCTTGATTATTGGAATCGGCTCATCCCTCACAGCGTGTGTGATCGCGATTCAGGAGCGACGAGCGCAGACCATCAGTTCCTCGCTTCGATACCCAGAAAGCAGCCTTGATTGCTTGTCCAGATGACTTGAGTGAGGCGAGCGCTGACTCGCAACGTCTACGCTGGGGACCAGGCACCATCCTGCGAACGAACGTGGCTGCCAGCGGTGACCTCGTCACCCGGTACTCATCAGGGGATGGCCGGGCTGATCCCCGACGACTGATGTCCGGGAGAGGGGGGATAGAGCGGGGGAGCAACAGGTTCATTCGGGGTGACAGCTGGCGCTGCTGACGGCGGTGTCGTTCGCCACATCCAGGCTGTTCCTCCCAGGATCACCAGAGACAGCAGTCCCAAAGCTGCCCAGATGACCAGGGATGATCGCATGGGCGGTTGTGATTGTCTGGCCATGATGCGGGCTTCGACTTCCGGCCAGAGGCTGTCGATGGTGTCGTATGTCTGGGGCACTTCGAGAGAGCCGAGGGCCACCAGTGAGGCTTTGAGGGCCTTGGCCCGCTGACCACAAACGGGGCAGATCGCTACGTGCCGACGGAGCGTCTCGATCCGTACGGGATCGGTCAGGTCTTGACCAACCCACAGAGCGAGTTCTTGTTGGGCCTCACCGCAATTCATGCCGAACACACCTTGCCTGCGAAGACGAATGGAACACGACCCACGGCTGACTGCAGCCGGGATCGAGTCACTTGGTCAGCCGACGCTCCCAAAACTCTTGAAAACGATTGCGAGCCTCCGCCAGGCGCCACCGGATGGTGGCCTCCTTGCGGTCAAGGATCGCGGCGATTTCGCTGGTGGAGAAACCCTCCAGATCACGGAGGATGAGTACCAGCCGAAACTGCTCGGGGATCCGGTCCACGACTTGTCGGACTTCTGCTTCCAGTTCCTGTGACTCGCGCGGATCTGGTGTCGCCGGGTCCAGTGGGCGTTCACTGCGGCTGTCGGAGAAGAAGAAGGACCAGATCTTCCGTCGACGTTTCTGTTTGCGGTGATAGTCGAGAGCGAGATTGACCCCAATCTGGAACAGCCAAGGAGCAAATCGCCGGGAGGGGTCGAACTGCTCCAGACGCTCATAGACCCGGAGAAAGGTTTCCTGAGCCAGATCTTCGGCGGCATCCGCGTCTCGTACAAAGCGACCGATGACTCGGAGCAATCGCCTTTCGTACCGCCGCACCAACACTCCGAAGGAGTCCCGTTGCCCGCGACGCGCCTCTTCCACGAGTCGGGCATCCCCGGCCCGATCGTCGCCATCGAGAATCGTCTGGTCGGTCGTCATGGGAGTGGGAGTCACACGTGTGGCTGTCCTCATTGCCGGCACTCCTCACCGTGATGGCCGGTGGACAAATCCATCGTACCGTATGGGATACGTCACGGGAGAGTGGGATGTTGGGAGAATTCCGGGATTTCACACGACTCGGAGTTGTCCGAGGTGCCCTGGACTGGACAGAGTCTGTCCCAGGCTGGACATTCTGGAAATCACACCCGCTGGCCTCGCCCCGACTGGAATCGGAGAACGCCCATGCCGCACATTGTCTCGATTCAGGTGGGAACGCCGGTGCAGTATGGAACGGAAACCGCGACTGATCCGATGGACACTCCGTGGGTGACAAGCTTTTTCAAACTACCGGTCACTGGTCCGGTCCGGGTGGAAACCGAGGGGATCGAGGGAAACCTTCAGGCTGATCTTCGATTTCACGGGGATGCTGACAAAGCCTTGTTGCTGTATTCCGCGGACCATTACCCGCTGTGGCAAGAGGAATTAACGATTCCCGAGATGGCGGGGGGCGGATTTGGCGAGAATCTGACCATCCGTGGTCTGACGGAACAATCGGTTTGCATTGGCGACCGCTATCAAATCGGAGAAGTGATCGTCGAAGTGACTCAACCCCGCCAGCCGTGCTGGAAGCTGGGGAGGCGTTGGCGGATCGTTGATCTACCGAAGCAGGTGATCCGCACGAGTCGTTCCGGGTGGTATACCCGTGTGATTCATCCGGGGGTGATCGAAGCTGGGATGAATGTGGAACGGGTTTCATGCCCCCACCCGGACTGGACGATTCAGCGAGCGAACCGGGTGTTCTATCAGCAGCCAGCAGGCGATCTGGAACGCGGTGAACTGGCCATGCTGCCGGAACTGGCGAACGCTTGGCGGGAAGAGCTGGTTTGAGAGGGGCTGGTGGGGGGAATGATTGGATCGGGTAAGCTGGAAACTGTTTTTCAAAGAATCTCAAAGATTTTTTGACTCTTGGAAAATCGGACTTAAGTTTGATTGTTCCGGCCGCGAGCTATCACCAGAAGGTGAGGCGAAGCCGACCCGGAACCTCCCTCGTTCTGGTGAACGGGAGAGAACCCAGAGGTGGCGGATCGTTGAATCTGTATGGGAATTCCCAGCAGACGCGGTCCACATGACTGAAACGTGTGAGAGCGCGACAACCGATCGAGAGAGGACAGAAGAATGCTCAGCTCCATCAAGAAGTTCCTGAAGAGTGAAGATGGCCCGACCGCAGTCGAGTACGCGGTCATGCTCGCTCTGATCGTCATCGTGTGTATCGCCGCCGTTCGGGCGATCGGTACCTCGGCCAATGCCCAGTTCACGAACATTGCTGGCCAGATTGCACCGTAATCTGGTCCGGGATCTCCTGATCCCACGAAGCAAGAGCCGTCCGGTTGGGTTCGCCCGGTCGGGCGGTTCTTTTCATTCCCTCTGAGTGCAGTTCGGCGGGCCAGATCCTGGCCAAGGAAGATCATGATTCCCTTTTGGCTTCCCTTTGAACTGACTCCGCTCCTGGGAGCGGCCTCTCTATCCGCCATGAGCCTGTTCTGGTTCCTGACGGGGAGTCGTTAGCTGAACACCTTCCCGGTGAGCCCTGCGTGACTCACCACTTCCTGGTTGAACTCGTTGTGGCAGGAGGCCCCCGAACACCTGCGAAGCCGATTATCCCCTCATCATTCTGAAAGGTCGGACGCATGGACTGGAATATTCTCCTCGAAAACTGGCACGTCAAACTGGTGGCAGCCATCATGATCTGGGCCGCCTGGATCGATGGCAAGGAACTGAAAGTTCCCAACTGGCTGACGTTTCCGATGGTCCTGACGGGACTGATTTATGGTTTGGCCTCGGGTGGCTGGAACGGTTTGGGCCTGGCACTTCTCGGGATGACCGTGGGTCTGGCTACAATGCTCCCCATTTACTCCGTCGGAGGAATGGGTGCGGGCGACGTGAAACTGATGGCAGGTCTGGGGGCCTGGCTGGGCTGGGAAGTGGCCTGGAACGCGTTCATCTGGACGACGATTACCGGTGCAATCATGGCCCTGATCATGGTGGCCTATACGGGTCAGTGGAAGAAGCACTACGGCAACTTCCTGATGATCTGGAATGAATTGACCACCATCCGTGATCCCAAGAAGCTGACCGACATTGCCGCCGAGCGTAAGCCGCGGATGTTCCTGCTGCCTTATGGGATCCCGATGACCGTGGCGTCGATCGCCTACTTCTTCTACTCGGGCATGCTCTAGGCCCGCTGCTCATCGGCAGAATTCGCCGACCCCGTGCCGACCATCGAGGTTCGCACGGGGTTGAGCAACGCCTGGGTGGCAGAGTTCATCCAATCTGAATGATTGATCCGATCAATCCAACCGTCACAACCCGCATAAATTGAAGCAACCGGCCCAGTGATGCCGATGTCTCTCCGGGATCGAAGTGTCTTTCGACTCCGTGAGAGGACGGTCACCCCGTTGCTCCCGGAGTTACAGGCATGAAACCCAAAGCGTTGATGTTGTTGGCCGTGGCAGTGGGCTGCGGCCTGGTGGCCATGCTGGGAGTTCAGCAGGCGATGCAGGGCAGCCAAGGCAAGGCCGCTCCCGTCGAAACCGTGAAGGTCCTGGTGGCCCTGAAGGACATTCGCCCCGGCGAACGTCTTTCGGAAGAGCTGGTGGTCTTCAAGGAGTTCCCAGTGACATCACTGGCCGTGTTCAAGGCGGACCTGATTCGTGATCCGAAGGAATACGACAATCGGGCGCTAACCGTGAGCGCGGCCATCGACGAGCCCATTCGCAAGAGCAAGCTGGGTGAGCCGGGGATCTTCGGTGCATCGGGCATGATTCCGCCAGGCAAGCGGGTCGTGACGATCACCGCGAACGATACCCAGACACACGCGGGCATGCTTCGTCCGGGGGACAAGGTCGATCTCGCCGTCAACTACAAGACCAAGAACGGCTCCAACGTCACCAAGGTGCTGCTGGAGTTCATTGAAGTCTTTGCCACGGAGAACAAGACCCTCTCAACCGCACAATCAGAAACTGGCAAGGAAGAGAAACGGGCCAAGAGTATCTCCCTGCTGGTCACTCCCGAGCAGTTCACGTACGTCCAGGTGGCACAGGCCAAGGGACAGATTTCCCTGAGCCTGCGTAATCCGGACGACGACGAACTCACGAACCAAAACGGACTCAATTCATCGGTCCTGGACGAACTTCAGGGATCGGTGGGATCAGGATTGGATGGCGACCTGCCGCTGTATGAACAGGGACGGATGGTGGACGACGATGCTCCGCAACAGGGGCCCTTCGGCCCGCCCGCTCCGATCCCCGCTCCTGCCGGTGGGGACACAGCTCCTCCGGCAGACAGTGGAGTGAATGGTTTCCTGGGAACGGGAGGAACTACGGCTACCGCTCCGGCACCCGCCGCGGCGATGGCCACCACTTCACCAGCCACACGATCGGTGGAGACGCGGCCCAAGTGGACCATCAAAGTCTACAACGGCAACCAGCCGGTCACTGTGGAAGTGGAAGACAAGCCTGTTCCAGAATCCAAGGGAGTCCCTGGATTCCTGAAAAACCTGTGGTCAGCGGGGCCCAAGTAACCGCTGCCCCTGTTCTGTGGTCGAAGGATCGACCGCACTCATTTTACGTTGTGGTGCCATGAATCTGGTGCGAGAGGAGTGTCTTGACGATCTGTCGAGACACTCCTTGAAGCCATCTGCGGCATCACATTGAGGTGCAAGGATGTCAACCTCGTCACGACTCAGCTGGTGTCTCGGAGCCTACTCCGTGATCGCCTGCGCTGCGCTGATCAGCAGCGCGGACACCGCTTCGGCGCAGGCCCCTCTGACGGCACCGGGAGCCAATCCTGCTTCAGAAGTTCGTGATACGGAATCGTTATTTCATGTCGTCTCGCCCGACTCGCGAGTCTCGATCATCAATCAGCAGGTCCGCGTTCTGGAATTCGCCGAAAAGATTGTGGAAGTAGACGGTCATAACCCGGATGTGATTACCGTTGAGCCGGTTTCCTATAATCAGATTCGTGTCCGGGCTGAGTCCCCGGGCGTCACGTCGATGACTATCCGTGACCATACCGGGGCCAGTTACAAGGTGGAAGTCTTCGTCGAAGGCGATGTGCGTGAACTTCAGGCCTACCTGCGGCGACTGTTCCCGGGAACCAACATTGAAGCTGTCGCCCTGCGAGACACCGTGGTTCTTCGAGGCTGGGTGACCGAGCCTGACCTGATTCCCCAAATCATGGCGATCACCCGCCAGATGTACCCGACCGGAGTGCATAATCAAATGCGGGTCGGAGGGGTCAACATGGTTCAGCTGCACGTGAAGATCATTGAGGTGCAGCGTTCCAAACTGAAGCAGATGGGTTTCAACTTCCTGGCATCGGGGCAACGGTACGCCGTCAGTAACGCGGTGGGCGGGCTGGCTCCCTTGAGTGAATTGTCGGTTCCCTTCGCGGGAGCTCCCGATCCCGTGGTCACGCCATCGGCCCTGGCCCGGATTCCGATGCAGTTCGCGATTACAGGCAACTCGGATCGATTCCAGGGATTCCTGGATGCCCTGGTCACGGAGGCCTTGGCGAAGACTCTGGCAGAACCCACTCTGGTCACCGCCAGTGGTCGCCCGGCCAATCTGTTGTCCGGGGGAGAGTTTCCGATTCTGGTTCCGAGCGGTATCGGGAACGTGTCGATTCAGTTCCGAGAGTTCGGTGTCCGCATGGAAGCCATTCCATTCGTGTTGGGCAATGGTCGGTTGCGACTCGATATCGCACCGGAAGTCAGCGAACGCGACTTCAGCAGTGCCGTGAACGTCAATGGTTTCGTGGTTCCCGGGATCAATACTCGGCGAGTGAATACTCAGGTTGAAATGAACTTTGGCGAAACGCTGATGATTGGGGGATTGATCTCCCGGCGTCGGACAGCCACCGCCAACAAGATTCCGGTGCTGGGTGAATTGCCGCTGATCGGTGCGGCCTTCAGCCGCAAACAGCACGACATGGGGGAGACCGAACTCCTGATCATGGTGACTCCGGAAATGGCCGGACCGATGCGTCCGGACCAGGTTCCGCAGGATGTCCCGGGCTGGCTCCAGGACGAGCCCACCATGAATGAACTGTTCTCGGGCGGGCTTCTGGAAGTGCCTGCGTATGGTTCGGATTGCGAAACCTGTCCGCCGGGTACTGGTTATCCCATCGGGGGGCAGCCGGGCTATGCGGGTGGCGGAGTGGGGGCGAACTGTGCTCCCCAGGCAACTCAAGATTCCGGGCCGGTCACCGACTCAACAACGGCCAGTCCTCCAGAGACCGAGTAAAAATTCGTCCCCACCGCCCCTCCGGAAGAATCCCAGGCAGTGATCCAGACGATGAGCGGTACTGGAAGCAGTCGCCGAGTGGTTCCGGCAGGCGGAACCAGCGAGACCTACCGGATACCCGCTCGCAAAGAGATTCCCGTGACACGTCCCGCGACGTCGTCATCGGGGCAACGCTCCCGATCGACCCCACTCCCGGGGATGATCGGACCGCAAACCAGCACTCGACCGACCGGTCGCAGTGATGCCACGGCTCCCCATCCAGACGATGTTCGCAATCTCTCGCGTTAGGGCTGGGCCAGCCTTGTCATCCGTCCGTTCGTCCGTTGGTTCGAAGTTTTGAAGGATCTTTCACCATGAGCAGTGTCGTTCGACTCGCGATTGTCGATCCCAGCGACGGCACACGGAACTCCGTTAAGAACCTGCTGCTCGGAATCGACAGTGTCTGGTTGGAGGCGGAGTGTTCGCGCTATGAGTTCTTTGCCGATCTCATTTCCCAGACGAAGCCGGACATCGCACTGATCTCTCTCGACGCGGATCAGGCCAAGGGACTGGCGCTGATTGTCCAGATCAATCAGCTACTTCCGTCGTGTCATATTCTGGTACTCAGCCGGTCCACAGAAGGCAGCCTGATCCTTCAGGCCATTCGAAACGGTGCGAAAGAGTTCTTAAACGCCCCGCTTCGCCTCGACGACTTCATGGCTGCACTCGATCGCCTGCAACTGTCGGGGGGCGGTCGCAAGGGCGGCAAATCGGGTAGCGGTTCGAAAGTCGTGACAGTCGTCGGGGCGAGCGGAGGCGTGGGGTGTACATCTCTGGCCATCAATCTGGCCTGCATCGAGGCCCAGAACAAAGACAATTCGGTCGCGGTCATCGACCTCGATCTGGGTCTGGGCGATGCGGATGTGTGGCTGGACATCATTCCGGACTACACCATTCAAGACGTGGCGGACAACATCACGCGGCTGGACTATTCACTGCTGAAACGATCGCTGACGCAACATGCCAGCGGCGCGTTTCTCCTGCCGCGACCGGTTCAGATGGATGACCATCCGCCAATCACGCCCGATCAGCTGCAGCGTGTTGTGGCGTTGTTGAAGGCGACATTTACGCATCTGATTATTGACGTCAGCAAGAGTTTTTCCCCGCTGGACATTGCTGCGATGCAGGTGTCGGATATGGTGCTGATGGTCACTCAACTGGATCTGCCCTGCCTGCGTAATGTGGTTCGGGTCATGCAGTTCCTGGAAGAGCGGGAGCTGGCCAGCAAGGTCAAGGTACTCGTCAACCGCATCGGGCTGGAAGATAGTCAGATCAGCCTGAACAAGGCTCTCGATACCATCGGGCGGGAAGTCTTCTGGCAAATCCCGAACGACTACGCGTCCATGATTGAGTCGCGAAACAATGGCGTTCCCCTGATCGAGCAGGCTCCCAAGTCGAAGGCCACGAAAGCCATCGAGCATCTGGCGAATCTGATCGACCATGGCGACCATACCACCTCATCCTCGGGAGAGGCTGGTGCCGTTCCGGCGGAAAAACCCAAGCGGGGGCTGTTCAGTATTTTCGGCAAGAAATAACCACCACCGTCAGCCAGTGGGTGAGGTCAAGGCACGGAGTCGGGCGGCCCATTTTTCTGCCGTAAGGCATCAGCGGCGAAGGCTTCCCGTTCGAAGGGGTTGTCCAAGTACGGGTGCTGTCCGGTGATCCAGAGATACGCGGATGCCCCCAGGTAGGCCGGGAGAAAAAACGGTCCCCACCGCTCGTACTGGCGAACGTGGACCCATTCGTGATGCCGGACCTGATCCAGATCGGCAGCCGTGACACCCAGTATCACATGCCCCAGTGTCATGCCGCGGGCGCGAATCCACCGGGATCGTAAGAGCCCGGTGACGAGCGCCCCCCAAAACTCGAGGGTGGGCCCAACCCTTCGTACACTGCCGCCACAGCAGCACCCGACCAATCCCACGCTCAGCCCCAGTAATGTCGAGGGAGCCGCCCACCCCCAGCGAATCAGCTGGGAAAGGAATCTCAGGCACAGCGAATCAGACTTCATGGGATATGTGGATTTGAGCGGTTGATTAGCCAGAGGAATGTGTGTGCGTCAGGAAAGGGGGTATAACAGACAATCTTGTCTGTCGCGCGTCTCACAGGGCATCGTTTTCCTGGAGATCATGGAGCCGGCAAGATTGCCTATCCGGCTACCGATCCTCGGGCCGGCTTTCCTGACTCACACCCCCGGGGAATCTCGTGCGGTGCATGGTTGATGAGTCCGGTTTCAGATTGGATGGCCAGGGGCCAGGGGGTTCTGTGACGATTTCGAGAAGCCGGGGTTTCCCGGGTTACGTCCCGCCTCGGAAGTGGTCCCTGGTCCGGCTCGCCAACGCCGTTTGACGGACTGTTCCAACACGGGTATTCTCGCTGTCAGACTCGACGAAATGTGGGTTTCAGGAAGTCGGAGACTACTGTCGCGGATCGTAGTCTCGTCTCTCGTCGGGCATCAACGTTTGGCTCTGACACATGGTCAATCGAGTTTGGATCGGGGCTCTGTTGAGCCTGCTGTTCTGGTGCCTGCCAACACAGGCTGCGGAACCCGTGCAGGAGTTCTTGGAAGGACTCCGCGATCGGGGCTATTACGATATCGCGATTCAATACCTGGACCAGCTGGAGCAGCGGCCGAGCCTGTCGCCGGAACAGCGGGAGTTATTGCCTTTCGAGCGGGCCCAGACGCTGAAGACCGGGGCCTTGCTTTTGAATAGTGCGGAGGCCCAGAGGCAACAACTGGATGCGGCCCGAGCGGCGTATCAACAGTTTTCGAAAGCTTCTCCCAATCACGCTCTGGCTGCCAAGGCGAATACCTCCCAAGGGCAGATTCTCGTCAAGAAAGCCCGCATTGAGATTCATGAGGCCGATGACCCGGTCAATGCTTCGCTGCGCATCACACATCAGCAAGCTGCCCGCGATCTGTTGAAGCAGGCCACACAGGTCTTTCAAACAGCTGGGGACGCCTATAAGAAGGAACTCGACAAGTTCCCGTCCTTCATTCCCGAGGCGGAGGCATCCCGCGTGGCCGCCCGTCGTGCCGCGGAAGATCCATATTTGGAAGTGCGGCTCGAGCTGGCTCAATGTGCCTACTGGGAAGCTCACACCTACGATCCTGACAGCTCGGAAAAGACCACTGCTCTGCAAACGGCCGCCACGGCGTTCGAAGAGATCTTCAACTCTTACCGCCTGCAGATCGTGGGGAAATACGGTCGGCTCTGGTGGGGCAAGTGCTATGAAGAACAGAACCAGATCACCCAAGCCTTGGGGATCTTTGAAGATCTGCTGCTGATTGAGCCCAACTCGCCCGCTACGACGGCGCTGTACGACCTGACATTACGGTTCAAACTGATCTGCCTGAATAACCCCGCCAAGAAAGACTATCCCCTGGTGGTCACGTTGGCGGAAGAGTGGATAAAAGATGCCCGTGGGCGGGAGCGTACGGAAGTCGGACTGGGGATTCAGTGGGAGTTGTGTCGCGCCCAGGAATCGCTGGGAACGGACCGAAACATCACCGAGTCCGCACGAAATCAGGCGTTGAATCAGGCGCTGAATCGAGGACGGATCTTGAACCGGACGTCCGGTGAGTTTAAAGCTCCCGCCGGGGCGCTGGTGCAGCGGGTACTGCTGGCCCTGAATCGTGATGCGAATGATCCGACCGACTTTGACGCCGCGTATGGACTGGCAGGCAAACTGCGGGATGAATTGCGAACGCTGAGTCAGCAGGTGCAATCGGCTCAAAAGGCGGGCAACGCCGATGAAGTGAAGACCCGTCAAGCGGCGCTCCAGACGGCTTCCTCAGAGATGGTGCGAGTTTGTGATCTGGCACTCAAACTGACGAAGCCGACAACGGATGCGCGACTGGTGGATAACGCAACGCTGCTGCTGGCGTACGGATATCTGATCGACAATCGGTCCATGGAGGCAGCCATCGTCGCCGAGCATTTGATGAAACGCTCGGGAACCAACAACCCGGATACGGCCAAACAGGCGGCCATCGTCACTATCACAGCGCTCGAAAAGAATTATCAGGCGGCCAAAGGGCAAGACCGGGAGTACGAGTCCAATTCTCTCCGGGACATGGCGATTCGTATTGAACAGTCCCAGCCGAATACCGATCAGGCAAATCTCGCCCGTGAAACGATCGCCAAGGTCTACCGCGATCAGGGCCAGCTGGATGAAGCCGCGGTCTGGTGGAACAAGATCCCGGCTGGTTCCCCGAATTACGCCAGTTCTCAATTGATGGCTGGTCAGGCGTTCTGGGGACAAGTTGGCCAGAAGTCCGCTCTTCCCGATGGCGAACGTCCCGCGCCGGAGAAATTGCAGGAGTGGCAGGTGTTGGCGGTGAAGCATCTGGAGGCGGGAATCACCGAGCGGGCCAAGGGCCTGCCTGCGGATGCCGCCCCACCTGACGATCTGATTCTGGCGAAGATGACACTCTCCCAGATTCGCAATCGCCAGGGGTATTACGTGACCCGTGACGGCGTGACGGGAGCGCTCGAACTGCTGACGCGGGATCCCCACTCGGTCATGACCGCCATTGATGTTCCCGAGGGCCAGCCCCGTCCGAAAATCGTGGGGCACCCCAAGAGCCGCCAGATGGCCAGTTTTGCCTACCAGCAGCTTCTCAAAGGGTACATTGGAATCAAGGATCTCAACTCGGCGCGGGATGCGCGATTGCAGCTGGAAGCCATTGCGGCGGGAGATTCCTCCGATGCGGAAGCGTTGACGCAAGTGTTCATTGAGTTCGGGAAAGAACTGGAAAACGAGCTGAAGCAACTGCGTGCCGAGGGCGACACGGTGCGGCTGGATGAAGTGCGAGAGGGATTTGAGTCGTTTCTGAATGATCTGTTCCAGCGGGAAGATGGACAGAATTTTTCGTCACTATTCTGGATCGCCGAGACTTTTAACAGCCTGGCGGAAGGTTCCACGGATTCGCGTGCGAAGGCGGAGGGATTCCTGGCAAAGGCATCCGAGGCCTATGGAAAAATTGTCGATCGGACTGTGGCGGATCCGAAATTCACGTCACTGGCCAACCTGGCTGCGATTAAGGTCCGGCTGGTCCATTGCCGCCAATCCCAGGGAAGCTTTGACGAGGCTGAAAAAGTCCTGCAGTTGCTGTTGAAAGATCCAGCCTCGAAGGATTCACCCAGCGTCCAGATGGCCGGGGCTGAGTTGTATCAGGCGTGGGCCGAAAACGGGGGCCCCACCGCGGCTGAGAAGTATCAGATCGCCATCGCGGGTCAGAGAGAACCTGTCCCGATGTGGGGCTGGGCAATGACAGCTCAGCGGATGCAGCGGGCCAACCGCTCTCGGAAGGACCCCAAGCTGGAAGCACTGGAGTACGAGTCCCGCTATCACCTCGCCCGGTGTCAGTTGGCGCTGTGGCGGTTGCAGACCGACGCGGTGGCCAAAAAGAAAACGATTGAGCAGGCCCGCTTTGGGCTGGAGGCATTCGCCCGGTTGTCGAATGCATTTCCCCCCGAAGAGTTCGACCGGTTCAACACTCTGTATCGCAGTATTCTGAAGGAGCAGGGCGATCCGCTGACGGACTTGCCCGTCGGAGTGGGAGGCAAAGCGGCAACCGACCCGCTCGCGGGCATTGCCGTCAACGGCGCTGGCACAAATGGAGACGGTGCTGTCAGGGCGACGACGCCTCTCCCCGCCACCCCGGCGGAGGCGGCCCCAGCTGCTGGCGGGGGCTCCAAGACGAACGTCGTCATGATCGTACTGTTGACACTGATCGGTCTGGTGGCGATTGTGGGTATCCTGCGAGTGGCGATGAAGCCGAAGGACAGATATGCAGGGCGGCGGGCGGTTCGCAGTTCTCCCGTGAAATCTGAGGCTCCCCTGTTCCCTGTGAATCCGAATCCCTCGGACGACGCCCCAGCGGCCTCCGAGATTCCCCCTGCTCCTCGACCGGCAAAAGCAAAACCGACGCGGCTCCCGGGGAAACCGTCCGCTGGCTCTGACCAGTAGTCCGCCGATCTTCCACTCACCCCCTCCCTGTTTCCTGATTGTTCAAAGAGACCTCCGATGAAGCGTGTCTGGCTGACCTCGGCGCTGTTGGGTTCCCTGTTCTGCTCCGTGACGGGGTGGGCCATCGATAGTGTCGAGCGGTTCGGTGCTGATAAACCCGTGGGTGGAGAAATCAAGTCGGTCTCCAAGACCGAAGTGGTTGTCTTTCAGAAGGTCGGGAACAAGGAAGAAAAAATTCCGGCCAATGAAGTGATCTCTATCGAATGGGATGGGGAGCCCGCCGCATTCGGTCTGGCCCGAGGTGCCGAGGCGGCCCGCAATTACCAGGTGGCCCTCGAGCAGCTGACGGAAGCTGCGGACGATGCCAAAGGTGGCGACAGCAAAATGCTGGCGGACATCAACTACTACATGGCGCGGGCGAGTGCCAAGATGGCGCTGGCCGACCCGGCACAGGCGGAAGCCGCGATTACGAGGCTCAAGGGATGGCTGACCGCGAATCGCGACAACTTCCGGTTCTACGAAGGCCAGGCCCTGCTGGCCGAAGTGGCTTTGCGGTCGAAGGATTATGTCGCTGCCGATACGGCCTACACCTCGCTTTCCACGGCCCCGTGGGCTGATACCAAGATGCTGGGGCAGATCGGCCAAGCCCGAGCAGCGCTGGCTCAGAATAATCTGGCGGAAGCCCAGAAGATCTTTGATACCGTGGCGGTCATTGACGCCAAGACGCCCTTGGAAGCTGCCCGCAAACAACAGGCAATGCTGGGACAGGCCAGCTGCCTGCAATCCGAAAAGAAGTATCCGGAGGCGATTAAGATTCTGGAACAGGTCATCGAACAGGCCGACGCCGACGAATCCCGCATCCTGGCCGAGGCCTATGTCCGGCAAGGGGACTGCCTGAACGCGTTGGGGCAGAATCCGAAAGAAGCGATCATGGCTTACCTGCATGTCGATGTGATCCCGAGCCTCGCTTCGGAGGTCGACCTGCACGCGGAATCGCTTTATCAGTTGTCCAAGCTGTGGGGAGCCGTTGGCCAGCCGGGCCGCGTGGCGGAAGCGACTGCCAAACTGGAACAACTCTACCCCACCAGCGAGTGGGCCAAGAAACTGGCTCCAGGAACGTAATATTCAGCGCGGTGTCAGCCATGGCCTGGTACGGTCATTCCTGACGCCGCGTAATCGGTCCCAATGGAAAAGCCCCGGTGGGTTCACCGGGGCTTTCGTATTTCAGGGCCTTTGAGTTGCTCTCCGCGTGACTTTAGATTCCGAGTCGCGGCAAGGCCGCTCCGGCCTTGGGCAACTGGACCAGCTGGACGCCGGTGACATCCGGATGGGCCGCCACTTCGGCGAGGGCTGCGGTGGATGGCGCACTGTCCAGGTTCAGGATCGCGATTGACTTACCACCGGGGGTGCTCTGTTCGCGACCCAGCGCCATGCATGAGATGTTGACATTATGTTTGCCGCAGGTCGTGCCGATGGCCCCGATCAGGCCCGGTACGTCGCGATGGCGATAAACCAGCATCAGCCCATCGAGGTAAGCGTCCATCTGGTAATTGTCGAGCTTCACGAGCCGCAGGAACTCGGTCCCGAACATCGTGCCAGAGGCGGTCAGCTCGCCGCCATCGGTTTCAATGGTGGCCGAGACCAGTGTGGAAAATGCACCGGCTTTGGCGTCGGTGCTGGTCGTGATGCTCAGTCCGCGATCCTTGGCCACGACTTCGGCGTTCACGATGTTCACACCACTGTCGAGAGCCGCTTCCATCAGACCGGTGGTAAAGGCATTGGCCAGCAATTTGGCGGGTTTCGAAGCGGCTTCACCCCGGAGCTGGATTTTGGCGCCCTTGATGGCCTTGCCCTGGTTGAGCTGGGCCAGCAGATTTCCGAGGCGGTAGGAGAGATCGAGGTACGGCTTGACGCTCTTCATCTCGGCGGCCGAGATGCTGGTCATATTGACGGCGCTGCTGATCTCGTTTTTCACGAGGAAGGCCGTAATCAGTTCAGCGGCCTCGACGGCGACATTTTCCTGAGCTTCGTCCGTGGATGCTCCGAGATGTGGGGTGCAAAGAACCTGCTTGAGTTTGGGAAGGCGGTCTTCCGGCTTGAGCGGCTCGTTCACGAATACGTCAATCGCCGCCCCGGCGATGTGACCCGCTTCGATGGCATCGGCGAGGGCGTTTTCCTCGACGATCCCGCCACGGGCACAATTCACGATCCGGGCCCCCTTCTTCATGGAGGCCAGCCGGGTGGCGTTGATCATCCCGAGCGTTTCCGGGGTGGCAGGGGTGTGGACTGTCAGAAAGTCGCATTTGGGCAGCATCTGATCGATATCGCGATGGATCTCGATTCCCAGCTCCGCCGCCCGCTCATCCGACATGAACGGCTCGATCCCAACGATTTTCATCTCCAGCCCCTGGGCCCGTTTCGCTACACATTGGCCGATTCGTCCCAGACCGATCACGCCGAGAGTCTTTCCAGCCAGTTGCACGCCGGTGTAGCTCTTGCGGTCCCATTTGCCTTCGCGAACGGACTGCGAGGCAGGGCCGATGTGCCGGGCCATGGCCATCAGCATGGCGACCGTCAGTTCGGCGGTACTGGTCGTATTTCCCGCCGGGGTATTCATGACGATGATCCCCTGCCGTGTGGCCGCCGCCAAGTCGATCGTGTCGACACCGACTCCGGCCCGGACAATCACCTTCAACCGGGTCTGACCTTCGAGGGCTGCCGCCGTCAGCTTTGTGGCACTGCGGACGATGATGCCGTCCGCATTCGCCAGTTCTGCCCGCAGTTCTTCGAGCGAACTCACCGACTTGTTCACGATTTCGATGCCTGGAGTTTGCTCCAGGATCTTGAGGCCAGCCTTGGACAAATTGTCAGTGATCAGAACGCGTGGCATGGGCAAATTCCGAGTGAGGTCGAGTTCATCGACCGGCGGTGAGAAAGGCACACCGGCTCACCGTAAAGCAGCCAGTGCATCCGTAGCATAGAGGATACGGGGATTCGGTCGAGTATCGGGACCGTTCCCAGAGGATTCGGTTCATGGAATACGCCTTCAATTCCGGGATTCGGGAAGACCGGGGAGGGGTTTAGCATCTGCTGCGACAGAAACAGCCGAGACTTGCTGACCCCAGAGTGCTTGCATCAGAAAGTCAGGTCGGCCCCTCGATCTCCAGGGAAACAATGCCCTGCGAGATGTGCGGCAGACAAAAATGTCTGCCGTACCGAATTTCTGGACTCACATCCAGCCCCAGACAATGGAAGCTCAAGTCTCGACGACCCTCCTCCCGATCGATAGCATGAGAGATCAGTTGTTGTTGATCTGTTCGTGGTGTCGATCCTTCATGCTTGATTGCGGTCTGTGATGCATCGAAATCCAACTCGCCCTGGTGCCTGTGATGGCTCTCACCGTCGGGAGTGGCTGCGCTGGGGGGCGATCGCCGGGGGAGTCTGTGCCAGTTCAACCCTGGCGACATCTGTTCGAGCGGCCGGTGCGGAGACCCATGGTCCCAAGTTTGGCCGGGCGAAAGCCGTGATTGTGATATGCCTGCTCGGAGGGCCGGGGCAACATGAGACATGGGATCCCAAACCGCAGGCACCCGTCGAGGTGCGGGGCCCCTTGGGGACGATCAGTACTGCCGTCCCTGGGATTACCGTCAGCGAATTGATGCCTCAAGCGGCGCGCCATACCGACCGGTTGGCTGTGCTGCGGGCCGTGGTGACTGGAGATAATGCCCACTCATCCAGCGGTTACCAGATGCTGACCGGGGTGCCACACATCCCGATGAACATGGAAAATGCCACTCCCAAATTCCCGAATCGGCATCCCAGCTTCGCTTCGATTGTCCGACATCATCAGCCCATCGTGAATGGGCTGCCTTCCGCGATCCAGTTGCCACAGCACATCGCCAACGATGGTGACATCCATTGGCCAGGCCAGGATGCGGGCTGGCTGGGTCGAGCTGCCGATCCGTGGTTGATTCATTGCGATCCTTCGGCGGCCGATTTTCGAATTTCTGATCTGCAGGTGCCCGCCGAGGTGGGCCAGGACCGACTCAGCCGACGACAGCTGCTGCGGGAGCAGATGGATGGTCAACTCGCGGCGGTGCAGGGAGAGCGGCTCAATGGCTACTCGCAGCAGTTCGAAACCGCATATGGAATGCTGGCCTCGCCTCAGGCCCGGACAGCCTTTGATTTAACTACGGAAAAACCCGAGCTGCGCGACCGATATGGGCGGACCAAGTTTGGTCAAAGCATGCTTTTGGCCCGTCGGCTGGTGGAAGCGGGGGCCAAGCTGGTTCAGGTCAACTGGTCGCGACAGGAGGGAAACCCCCTGAATGGCGGCAGCTGGGATACTCATGCCCAGCATACGGAGGCCATGAAAAAGTACCTGATGCCCGAGTCCGATCGAGCGTTTTCCAGCCTGATGGATGATCTGCGGGAACGAGGTCTGCTGGACGATACTCTGGTTGTCTGGATGGGGGAATTTGGACGGACCCCACGATTTAATGGGAATGGAGGACGGGACCATTGGGGCCGATGTTTCTCGATCGCCATGGCCGGTGGAGGAATCGTCGGGGGGCAGGTCTACGGACAGTCCGATGGCGATGCGGCCTATCCGATGTCGGAAATTGTCCGTCCCGATGATTTGACAGCGACAATCTTCCATCTGCTGGGAATTCCCCCGGAGACCGAGCTGCGCGATCCGTTAAACCGTCCATTGCCGGTCAGTCGCGGGCGGGTGATTGATCAGATTCTGTAGTTGGAAATGCGCGGCTGGCCTGCGAGAGAGGCTGTCAGCCATCCGCATCAACTCCGGTGACTGTGTGGCATTTCGCTCGCTGTTCACCTTTCGAACGGCGCGGTATCGTTTGTAGATTGACCGATCACGTTCACAGGACCCGCCAAGGCTTTCACGATGCAGAAGATCCAGGTTTCCGGAACCGTTGTTGACCTCGATGGCGACGAGATGACACGGATCATCTGGCAATTCATCAAGGACAAGCTGGTCCACCCGTACCTCGACATCAACATCGAGTATTACGACCTGGGCATGGAGAACCGCGACAAGACCCATGACAAGGTCACGGTCGATGCCGCGAACGCGATCAAGAAGCACGGCGTCGGGGTGAAGTGTGCCACGATCACGCCGGATGAGGCCCGCGTCAAAGAGTTCAATCTTCAGGAGATGTGGAAGTCCCCCAACGGAACGATCCGCAACATCCTCGGCGGGGTGATCTTTCGCGAACCGATCATCTGTCAGAACGTGCCGCGACTGGTGCCGGGCTGGACGAAGCCGATCATCGTGGGGCGGCATGCGTTTGGCGATCAGTACAAGGCCACCGACTTCAAGTTCCCGGGCAAGGGGACGCTGTCGATCAAGTTCGTCGGCGACGATGGCCAGGTGATCGAGAAGGAAGTCTTTAAGGCTCCCGGCAGCGGGGTCGCGATGGCGATGTATAACCTGGACGACTCGATCCGCGAGTTCGCGCGGGCCTCGCTGAACTACGGCTTGAACCGCAATTACCCGGTCTACCTGTCGACGAAGAACACGATTCTCAAGCAGTACGACGGGCGGTTCAAGGAACTGTTCCAGCAGATCTTCGACGCCGAGTTCAAGGCCGAGTTCGACAAGCGCGGGCTGACGTACGAGCACCGGCTGATCGACGACATGGTGGCCAGTGCGATGAAGTGGTCGGGCGGGTACGTGTGGGCGTGCAAGAACTATGATGGCGATGTGCAGTCGGACACCGTCGCTCAGGGGTTCGGCTCGCTGGGTCTCATGACCAGCGTGCTGATGACGCCGGATGGAAAGACCGTGGAAGCGGAAGCGGCCCACGGCACTGTGACGCGGCACTACCGCGAACATCAGAAGGGCAAAGAGACCTCGACGAACTCGATCGCTTCGATCTTTGCCTGGACCCGCGGACTGGCCCACCGGGCCAAGCTCGACCAGAACGCTGCTCTCGAAAAATTCTCACACACGATGGAGCGGGTCTGCATCGAAACCGTCGAGGCCGGATTCATGACCAAAGACCTCGCGGTCCTCGTCGGGCCGGATCAAAAGTGGCTCTCAACCACCGGGTTCCTCGACAAGGTCGATGAGAACCTCCGCAAGGCGATGGCATAAGTCCAAGTCAAACGGCCACCGCGACAAACGGCATTTGGAAGAGGCGGAGCCACACCGGTGGCTTACGCCTCTTCTTGTGAGTCGGCCTCGTCGAAGTCGTCGTCCACCTGTGCGACCGTTTGCAGCTTTCGTAGACGCAAGGTCGTCCGCAAGACGTCCCCTCCCAGGAATGCCGTCGCAACGCCGGCTCCCAGAATCTCTACGAACAAGTCCCCTTTGCCGAACAACTGCATTACAGTCATTGTGGCTGTGACCGTGCCGCAAACGACCAGCAGAATCTTTTTCACCTGTACGGTGACTCGCAAACGCTTGATCTCCGACACGGCCAGGTCAGCCCGAGCTTTCGTGTTGGCAATCGTTCGAAAAGAATCGAGATTGGCCCGCAGGGCTTCCCGGTTCTGCGGGACGGCTTTCTTGAAGGGGGCTTGCGATTCCGGCAATACGGGCTCCGGCATTGGAACCGGTTCTTCGACGGACTCGTCGTCGAACGCTTCCATCTCCGGTTCGTCGGGTTCCACTTCCACGGCAGGTTCGGGTTTCGGCAGTGCGGGCGGATTCGGAGAGGGCGTGTGCTGTACCTTGCGTGTTCTTGCCAGCAACTGCTCCATGTACGCCGCGACAGGGTCATCAGATTCGCTGATCGGCTCGGGCGTTGAGACGGGGGCCGGAGGAGGGCTGGGGGGGCGGCTTGTGTCTCGGGTGAATAACGACGCAGCCTTCTCCACAGAATGATCCGGCAATTCGGGTTCGGACTCCTCCAGGTTCGAGGACGAGGGCGAACCGCCCCCCAAATTGATCCCAAACATTTCGGACAATCGCGACCGAATCGCCCCCTCTTCGTCACGAGTCTTGCTCCCAGGCTTGGAATCCAGAGACTGTTTCGACACTCGCGTATCGGTTGACGGGGCGGTCACATCGTCCACGACTTCCCACTGCGCGTCCGTTTCGTCCACGACCTCATACTGTTCGACGGCGACCGTTTCGGCGGCGGCCTGATCGATCAACGAAGCGAGCGGACGACGCAGCAGATCCTGCAATCGGGTCCCCTCATGCTGCGGACCGGAGGCTTTCGCTGCCGGGGCTGGGCTGGCGGTGATTGCTTTCGAAGAGTCAGCCTTTTTCAAGGGGAAGCCCAGTAAACTGGCAACCTCCGGGGGAATCTCTTCGTCGCTGGAATCATCGATAGACGAGAAGCTGGCAAAGCCTGCCAATTCGTCGGAAAGCTCGGGTTCCAGATCTGTTTCGTCGTTCGCAGCTTCGAGTTCCGGGTCATCGAGTACGTCTTGATCCATCGCCGATGCAGGCGGGAATTCCGCTGCGGTTTCCTCATCCAGGGTGGCCGGTTCTTCGATCTCGCTGGTTTCGGTCAAACTCGATGGGGCCGACCTGCTTAAGGCCGCTTCCGGCTGGTCCGTGCTCAACTGATCGACCAATGACCGCAGTTCTTCCCGTTGAGCGTCCAGCTCAACATGTTCCAGGCGAAGGGCTTCCCAATCCTCGGTGAGCGACTGGCGTTGCCGCTCGATCCGCGTTCGCTCGACATCCAACTCCTCGCGAAGGACCGCCATCTCGCTGCGCTGTTTCTCGGCTTCGCTTTCGAGTTTTTGTACGGCCCGTTCCCGATCACCCATCGTCTGGCGTTCGGTGATTACCGCCTGTCGTTCGATGAGGTAGGTGTCCCGCTCTTCGGCAGACTCTTTGCGGAGGGCCTCACACTCCGCTTGCAGACTCGCCAAGTCGGCCATCCGGTGGCGATATTCGGCTTGCTCGGCCCGCAGCTGAGCGTATTCCTGTTCGAGATCGCGAGACATCTGCTGAAGCGATTCTCGCTCATCAGGGGGAGGTGCCAGAGGCTCTCCCGGGTTCTGGGAGGCGGCTTGCATTGCGAGGGCCTGGTCGGTTTCCCATCGGTACCGCTCGGATTCCAGTTCGGCCTGAGCTGCGGCCAGTTCCTGGGACTGGTTAAGCAGGCGGGCCTGCTCGGCCTTAAGTTCAGCCTTCAGCTCTTCCAGAGCCAGCCTCTGCTGCGAGGCGGCAAGAGCCATCGCTTCCGCCTGGGCGGTATCCCGGGAAGCAGTCTCGGACGCGACCGCCAAGCGTGACTGTTCCCACTCGGCTTTTTCTTGTCGCAATGCGACCTGCAACGCGGTGATTGCCTGCATCGTCGCATCTTGTTCTGCCTGTCTTGCGACCAGCTGTTGCTCGCGCTGGTCCAGCTCCGCAATGCGTTGACTGGTCGCATCAGAAGTCCGCTCATCCGGTTTCTCAGCGAACTGGCGGGCTTCCGCAGCCAGCGACTCCTGCTGCAGTTCCAGATTGGCCTCACGAAGGGCAAGTGCTTCTTCGCGTTGGCGTAGCGTTCCCTCAAGTATTTGAGCTTTCGACTGGGCAGAACGCATGGCCGTTCGATCCAGTTGCAGCTGACTGTACTGCTGCTTCAAAGCTTCATCTTGAATGTCGAACTCAGAACGCAGGTGACGCAGTTCTCGTTCCCCTGTCACCAATTCTGCGTGGCGACTCTCCAGCCGGGCCGCTCTCTGGGACAATTCGTCGGATTGCCGGGACACAACCGCTTCGCGTTCAGAGAGCGTTTGCTCACGCGCAGCCAGATCGGATTCCACGGAGGTGGCGGTCTGCTGCCACTCTCGTAATTCGTTCATGGCACTGTCGATTTCGCGACGGCTGGCCTCGAATTTTCGTGTCTGTTGCTGAAGCTCTGTCTGGGCTTGGTGAGTTGCCCGTTCTCTCTGGGCCAGCTGCTGGAACCGGACTTCCAGCTGGGCAGATTCTTCCGCAACCTGCTGTTGCGTGGCATTGAGGGCGTCCAGACTACTGGCGAGTGTGGCTTCACGGCGGGTGATCCGTTGCTCGCGCTGAACGAGTTCATCCTCATCGCGGGTCGGTCGGGAATCCAGCGATACCGGGGGAACCCGTGTGGCCGCGGCCATCGCCTTACCACGTTCTTCGAGAGACTGCTCGCGCTGTACCAGTGCTTGTTGCTGCTGGTCGAGCTGACCCGCACGCTCTTCGATTTCTTGCCAGCGGCGTTCCAGTTTTTCCGCGAGTTGCTGGGCCTCCTGGTTCCGCGTGGTCAGACGCAGCGACTCTTCAGCCTCCTGCTGGGCAGTATTACGGGCAATGGCTTCCCGTTGTTCGGCGTTTCGCAGTCGCTCATCGGAAGCGGTCTCCTGTTGACGCAGGAGCAGATCCCGCTCGGTCAGTCGCTGTTCGGTGGAAATCAGCTGGGCTTCGCGCCGGGCCAGTTCCGTACCGAGATAGTCGAGTGATCGCGAGCGCTCTCGGATCGCCAGTTCCCGGTCGGCCAGTTCTGAAGTCGCCGTCGAGACCGGAGTGACTGGAGACAGCGCAGGCGGCAAAACCACAGGTTTCTCGGACCGGGGCGCAGCGTCTTCCACGCGGCGCGGTGATTCGAGTGACCACGACTCTGTTCGGGTTTGCTGAAGGTGTGTGCGTGCCTGATCGAGAAGTTCGTTGATCCGAGGCGGCTGATACTGCTTAACGGGGGGCGACACCGCCGGGGGGGCTGTCGGCTTTGGATCAGCTGCCCGGTGCTCGGTCGCTTCGAGCCATTCGGAAACTTCCGGGCGGCGCAGGTGCATCTCAACGGGTCCCAGGATCAACCGTGACGTGATGGGGAGGACGGCTTCCGTGATCGGCCCGTCGTTGATCCAGGTCAGGGGGGAGAGCGCTTTTACGATCGTACGACTGGTCCCGACAATGATCATGCAATGCTGCTCGGCAACCCCCTCGACGGGGATCACGATGTCGCATTCCGACGACGATCCCACCATGTGCCGTCCCAGTGCCAACGGGTAGACGGGCAAATCGAAAGACGAGCGTACCGCTTCCAAGACCAGCTTGGGGGCCGTGGTTTTGCGGTCCATGGTTCCTTCAAGGGCAGTCGGCGAAGGCATGGATCAATCCAATAGTCAGAGTGACAGGCCACTGAACAACAGTTTCGCGTGACACAGGTGTCATAATGCGCAGGGCTTCACATCATCCTTCGGTCGTACAAGTGCGTGAGACGCGATTGATCCGGGCAGACATCCGCGAAGGGCGAAATCCGCCGGTCAACGCTTGCGACCTTGCATGTTGAAATCAGTTTGCGGGGAATAGTGATTCGCAGGGTGGCAACTTTTTTACGGATCGTGTGGATCGCACCAGGAGCGGCGACTGGCAAACGAAAAGGGCGTCCGTGTATACCTTATGTCCATGATCCCCGGTCTCGGTGAGGTGTGCGATGAAGTCTTCGGTGACATGGTTGTTTTGCCTCGGGTGCTTCCTGTGCCGCGTGGAGCTGTCTGCCGGGGAACGGCCGAATCTGATCTGGGTGATGGCGGACGATCTGGGCTATGGAGAACTGGGCTGTTACGGGCAGACGGTGATTCAGACACCGCATCTCGATCGGATGGCCAGCGAAGGATTGCGGTTCACACAGTTCTACGCCGGGGCGACGGTCTGTGCTCCATCACGCAGTGTTCTCATGACCGGACAGCATCATGGGCATACCCGTGTTCGTGGGAACGCGGGACCGAAGAACCCGCTTGCACAAGCCTTGCGGAAGGAAGACATCACCGTTGCTAAGGTGCTGCAAACCGCCGGATATCAGACGGTCCTTTACGGGAAATGGGGGCTCGGGGATGCAGGCTTCGCCGAATCCGGGTTACCACGCAAGCAGGGTTTCGACCAGTTCTGCGGCTATTTGAATCAGCACCACGCTCACAATCACTTCCCCGATTTTCTATGGGAGAATGAAACCCGAAGAGGTCTGCCCAATGAGGTTGTCCCGCTGGGGGCCGAAGGCGGCGGGTATGCCACCAAGGCCGTCGAGTATGCCGATGATCTGCTGGCCGAGAAGGTCGTCCAGTTTGTGTCCGCACCGCATCAGAAACCGTTCTTTCTGTACTGGTCACTGGTCGTGCCCCATGCCAATAACGAGCGGACCCGCGAACTGAAAAACGGGGCTGAGGTTCCGGACTTTGGCCCCTATGCGGATCGCGACTGGCCCGAGCCCGATAAGGGCCAGGCGGCAATGGTGACCCGCATGGATACTCTGGTCGGCAGGTTGCTGGAGACGTTGCGGACGACCGGGCAGGACAAAAACACGCTCGTGATCTTTACCAGTGACAACGGACCGCATCAAGAAAGCAACCACGATCTGAAGCGGTTTCAACCTTCCGGTCCGTTTCGCGGGATCAAACGCAGCTTGACCGAGGGGGGAATTCGGGTGCCGTGCATTGCATGGTGGCCCGGGACGGTCACCGCTCACCAGACCTCGCCGCAGGTGGCCTACTTCGGAGACTGGATGGCGACTGCTGCGGAACTGGCGGAGACGCAAACCCCGGACGGATGCGATTCACTCAGCCTGGTTCCCACACTGCTCGGACGTGGCGAGCAGGCCCAGCACGAATTCCTGTACTGGGAGTTTCACGAACGCCACTTTCAGCAGGCGGCCCTTCTGGCCGGGCGCTGGAAAGGGCTGCGAACAAGCCTGAGTGGTCCGTTGGAATTGTATGATCTGGAGACGGACATCAGCGAGTCCGTCGATGTCGTTGCCCGATATCCGGATGTGGCGGCAAAGATTGCGAACTATCTCAACACCGCCCGGAGCGAGTCCGCCGACTGGCCCGCGAAATGATGGACCACGGCGGGGGATCAGCCCGGCGGCATCGCGGGTGGGAACAGCAGTTCCTCGGTGATTCGCTGCACCTGTCCCTGACGATCAACGCATGCCAGCAGACTGCGTCCCGTAGCAACTAACAGGCCATCACGGAATACTTCGTATTCGTGTTCGAGCTTGGCGGGGGTCTGTCGCGAGATTTTCGCACGGATTGTCAGCAGATCGTCAAACCGCGAGGGAACGCGATAGTGGCACTCGATCTTCACCACGACGAGGAAGTAACCCCGCTCTTCCATCTGCCGATAGGAACCGCCCTGAACCCGGAAGAGTTCCGTGCGAGCCATCTCGAAAAAGTTAATGTAATTACCGTGATGCAAATACCCCATGGCGTCGGTTTCGCAGTACCGGACGCGGACCTCAATCTCATGGAACATCTGCATCGAACTACGCCCCGACTCCGATCAGCACCGAAGCCTGGCCCCGGCGGGTGTAGCTCAGCTTCATGAAATGCTTGTTCTCGATCTTTCGTGGCTCACCCACGACCAGGTTCAGACCGCATGTGGGGTCTGGGGTCCGGCTGCCGAGGGCTGGGTAAAGCACCCCGTCACGCAGGGAGAGAAAGGTCGCCACCAGATCGATGGAACCGCTGCTGGCCCCGGCGTTGCCGTAGAACCCCTTGTAGGCCGTCACCGGAACCGAGTGTTCCCCAAAGATCTCACGGATCGCTTCCGCTTCGAACTGATCTTCCAGCCGAGATCCCAGTCCGTGCGCATTCACATGTCCGATGTCGGCGGGGGTCAGGCCGGATTGGCGCAGTGCAGCCCGCATTGCATTGACCAATGCCAGTTTAGGCAGCGGCGTACCGTCCCGCTCCGTCGCACAGGACGATGCCCCGGCAAGCAGGCGACCATAGACATGAGCCCCCCGCGCGGCAGCATGCTCGGAAGTTTCGACAATCACTGTCGCCGCTCCTTCGCCCACGACCTGCCCCGAACGCTCGGTGTCGAACGGTTTACAGCTGAGTTCCGGGTGAGCGGAATCGTAGCCGACCTGATCCCATTGGCGGGCGTGAATCGCCTTGGTGGGATGAATTCGGGTTCCGGTTGTCCCGACGATCATGGCGTCGGCGGCTCCCCGGCGGAGCACACTCAGGGCCTCTGCAGCGGTGGCATTGGCGGAAGCCTCGTCCATCGTCAGCGAGTTGCTGGGGCCGCGGGCATCGGCGTTAATCGCGATGTGACAGGCAGGCATGTTCGGCAGGTACTTGAGCAGCCACAGGGGCTCCATCTTGGGCATGCCGATGCCGCCCCACTGCTCAAAGTGGAAATCTCCGTTCTCGTCGGTACAGGCCTTACACGGATCGCTCATCGCATCCGGCATGAAGAACATGAGATTGGCCCCGAATTCGACTCCCAGACGGTGCCGATCCACTTTTTCGAGATCCAACCCGCTATCTGTCAGAGCCAGCGTTGCCGAGGCTGAGCCCATGGCAATCTCGCGGCACATGACTTTGATCCACTTTCGCTGGTCTTTCAACCAGTTCTTTTTCATGGACTCTTCGGTGAAGTCTTTGACCTCGCCGCCGATCCCGCCGGGAGAGGTGATCCCGTTGTACATGGTGACGGGAGCGATCCCCGACCGCCCGGTCCGCAGGCTTTCCGCAAAGGGCTCGATTCCGATTCCGATCGGACTCACGACACCCAGACCTGTAACCACTCCAGCGGTTTGAAATGCAACGGAACCCATGAAATCGGCACCTTCTTCGCGGCGTGGACACCGCCCCCACCCGACCTGCCCCGGAGGCAGACGACAGCGGATGGACGGATTCCACAGCAACCATCAGAGATTGTCCGGTGGTGATTTGCAAGGGACAACCCCCAGCGGGCGGTCCCTTGGCAGAATTCTCAGACCGGGACGGGTCGTGCGACACGCATCTGTCAGATTCTGCCGGATGCATCCATGCGGAACAGTTGGGTTCTCCGGCACAATTCAGTCTGCCATGCTGGCAGTGAATGGCCCGCGAACCGGCTCCTGCCACTTCGTAACTAGCCGCATCACCATATTTTGTATAGTGTTACATTTCTGAATCGAGTGTTTCTTGATCGGGTACAGGGTTTGCTGATCGTTCTCGTTGGGCCGAAACACCATTCCTCTTCTGTCTGAGGAGCCAGATTATGCGAGTTTTTCGTTGGGGCAGCGCCTTCGACGCGTTCCGCGATCTGGAGCGGGAGATGGACCGTCTCCTGCACAACGTCCACATGACCCATGAAGGGTTGCGAATTGGTCGCCCTTTTCCGGCGGTCAACATCTACGAACTTCAGGACGAGTTCCTCCTCACTGCGGAACTTCCCGGGACGCGCGTCGAGGATCTGGATCTGAGTGTCTCGAATGGCCTGCTGACCATTCGTGGCAGCCGGACGACCACCGCCGAGGTGGGTGATCACGAATTCCGTCGCAGTGAACGCCCCCAAGGACGCTGGGAACGCAGCTTTCAACTGCCGGAGCGGGTGCATGACACCGCGATGTTTGCCGAGTTGCAGAACGGGGTGTTGCTGCTCCACCTGCCCAAGGCCCCTTCGGCACTGGCCCGGCAAATTCCAGTCAGCGACGGAAGCGAAGCATTGATCGAGGCCAACGTCACCCCGGTTCCGGAGTGAATGCCTCCCTCGCCTCACCCTCTTCCGAATCGTGATGCCATGCGGATCTCTGTACGAGGAGTGTCAGCCATGACTGAATCTGAACCGACAGTTCCCTCAACGATGGCCGCGCCACGGGCCGAGGCCACTGCCACCAATCTGCCGCAGCATTGGGTCTGTACTCCGCCGATCGACATCTTCGAAACCCCCGAAGGGCTGGTGTTGCGGGCCGACCTGCCGGGAGTCACCGCCGAAACACTCGATCTCCAGGTGCAGGACAACAAGCTGACACTTTTGGGTCGGGTAGTACCGCAGGCTCCCGAGGGGGCCCGTCTGATTCACCAGGAATATCACGTGGGGGATTACGTGCGATCATTCATTCTCAGCGATGATGTCGATCATGATCGAATCACCGCCAAGATCACGAATGGCGTGCTCGACCTGTTGTTGCCGCGCACTCCGAAACCGGAACCTCGCCGAATCCAGGTGCGAGCCAATTAGCATTCGGGGCCCTTACAGCTGCCCGCCAAACTGCCGGACACACTCATAGACCGCCGCATTCACCGTACTGGCCAGATTCAGGCTGCGAACTTCCGGATGCATCGGATACCGCAATTCGTGTCCCTGATGAGCCGCATGCAGCCTCTCGGGTAGCCCGCTCGACTCGCTTCCAAAGACGAGCACATCGCCACGTTGAAACTCTGCCTGCCACGGAGCCTGGGTGCCGTGTTTGGTAAACAACCAGAAGTTGTGACCGGCCAGCTTTCGTTCGATCTCATCCCAAGTATCAACAGCTTCCCAGTCGAGGTATTGCCAGTAATCCATGCCGGCCCGCTTCAGATACCGATCATCCAGGCGAAAGCCCAGAGGACGGATCATCCACAGCTTGGCTCCGATGGCCACACAGGTCCGTCCGATATTTCCCGTGTTCTGGGGAATCTCGGGTTGATACAGGACCACGTGCAACAGCGGAATTCGCTGGGGGAGAGAGGCTGCAGCTGCGTTCACTCGCCCGTTACCTCAAAGACGAACTCGATCTCGACCGGAGCATTCAGTGGCAATGCATTGACACTGACCGAGGTGCGGGCATGTTTGCCGGCATCCCCCAGCAGCTGCACCAGCAGATCACTGGCCCCGTTGGCAATCTGTGGCTGCCCTGTAAAACCGTCGATGCTCTGGACAAAGACGCCGATCCGCACCACCCGCCGGAGCTTTGCCAGATCTCCAATCTCAGCCTGCAGGGCTGCCAGCCCGTTCAGCACACACTGCCGCGCACAATCCTTGGCAGCTTCCGCATCCAGATCTCGTGGTACAGCTCCCTGTGCCACCAGCTGGCCATTGGCAAACGGCAGCTGTCCGCTGACAAAAACCAAGGCTCCTGTACGAACCGTCGGCACGTACGACGCGACCGGCTTGGCAGGAGTGGGAAGTACAAGTCCCAGTGTATGTAGTTGAGCTTCGATCGACATCGTCCACTCCCAGACGCAGTCCGCTGACCACGTGACCGGGATTACCCCGTCGCGATCAAGCAGCCCGCACCGCTTCCCGTTCCGCCGCAGTCAACACCCGGCGGCCTTCCGAGGTCAGACGATAACGTAACCCGACTTGCCGGTCGACCAATTGGAACTTCAGATATCCCAGAGCAATCACCCGTCCATGCAGGGGCGACAACTCAATCATTTCGACCCCTTCCAGCTGGGATACGCGGGCCACCCAGCCTGTGGAGGGGTCATCGGACTCGGCATTTTCTGCCGTGGCAGTTTCGGTGAGGGATTCGGCGTCAGGAGGTGACAGTACGGCTGGAGATTTGGCAGCCGGAAGCTGGGACTTGCGATCCAACGCAAGTTTTTCCTCGGATTCCGCATACGCGGCGAGGAGACGCAGCCAAGCCTCCCGGTTTTGGAGGCATCCCGTTTCAAAGTCGACCATGTCGGGGCTATCGACCGGTCGCGCTTCTCAACTTCGCCTTGCAAAACCCCGCCAGATCAACCCGCAAAATCGCTACGTCTGATTTGCCTGGGACGAACCTCTCAGGACCATTGAAAGATGACTCTCACCATTGTGATCGGGTGATCGTGAACTGCGGGACACCTGTTCTCCGTGTACAGGGTGAACGGCCCGGTTTACATGGCCGCTCGTCTTCCCGGTTTGGCCTTCTCGATGTGTTCCATCCCGCAGCCGCCAGCGGTTGGGAGCAGTTTATGCGGGCTGCAGAGGCCATCGGGGTTGAAGACGTGGCGGATGCCGGACATCACTTCGATGTCGGTTCGCGTGAACAGGTAGTGCCGGTGTTCGTGCGGGGCGTGCAGTTTGCCGTGGGGCGGGGTTTCGCCGGGGGCGGGGGGGCACATGAAGCTGATCTTTTCGACGCCGATCCCGTGCTCGCCCGTTACGCTGCCGCCGAGTTCGATGCACTTGGATAGGATTGCGTCCCCGGCTTCGATGACGCGCTGGATCTGGTCCTGGTCCCGTTCATCGAATAGCAGGATCGGGTGGATGTTGCCGTCTCCGGCGTGGAACACGTTCACGATCCGCAGTTGGTACTTCTCGCCCGTGGCGATGATGAAGTCAAGAATCTGTGGCAGCTTGGTCCGCGGCACGACGCCGTCCTGAGTGCAGTAGCTCGGGGAGAGCCGACCGATCGCGCCGAACGCTTGCTTGCGGCACTTCCAGAGGAGAGCCCGCTCTTCGGGGGAGTTGGCCGCGCGGACCTCGCGGGCTCCGTTGGCCAGGCAGAGTTCGACGATCCGTGCCGCCTCGCCATCGACGGCGACTTCCAGACCGTCAACTTCGATCAGCAGCACTGCCCCCGCATCGAGCGGGAAGCCGAACGCGAACGCTTGTTCGAGAGCCTCGATGATGCCGTTGTCCATCATTTCGAGGGCTGCGGGGACGATCCCGGCCCCGATGATGGCGGAGATGGCCTCGGTCGCGCTGCGGACGGTGTCAAAGACCCCGAGCATCGTGCGATAGGCCACCGGGTCGCGCGATAGCCGGACCCAGACCTTGGTGACGACGCCGAACGTGCCCTCGCTACCAACGAATAGACCGGTCAGGTCATACCCCGGTGTGTCCTCGCAAGGACTGCCGAATTGGACCAGTTCACCGGTCGGCAACACAACCTCGACGGCCAGCACGTGATTGACGGTCACGCCGTATTTCAGTGTATGCGGCCCGCCCGAGTTGGTCGCGACATTCCCGCCGATGGTGCAGGCTCCTTGTGACGACGGGTCGGGGGCGTAGTGAAAACCACTCCCCTTCAAGTGATTCGTCAGATGCACATTGACCAGCCCCGGCTCAACGATCGCATACCGGTCGCGCAGATTGACCTCGATGATCTTCCGCATCCGTGTCAGACAGATCATCACCCCGCCGCCGACCGTCAGCGTTCCGCCCGCGAGGCTGGTTCCCGCTCCGCGCGGGACGAACGGCACCTTGTGCTGGCGACAGACCTTGACGATCTGCTGGACATGCTCGGCGCACGTTGGAAAGACGACCAGGTCCGGCACCCGCTTCTCGACGACATAGCCGTCGCACTCATAGACCAGCCGCTCATCGGCCTCGGTCAGAAGGTTCTCATCGCCAACAATCCGGCGCAGTTCCGACAGGAGTTCATTGTCCATGGGGGCCTTCACCAGCAAATCATTCAGGGATAGCAGCGATCGATACAGTAGCTCGGATCGATACATCGGGCGAGCCGGGCGGGCAGTGGGAGGCGGCAACTAGCGACGCAGAGCAGCCGGACCGACCAGCGGCTGGACCCAAGCCCGCTGCGGTTCGCCTGTCTCACTGGGGTTCGGATGGACTGCTGACGAGGTCACGCGGGCCCGAACATACAGTTCATCTCCGGTCAGTTTGTAGGTGGCTTCGGTCCCATCGATTGTGGCGAGGGTCTGGCCGATCTCTTTCGAGTACCGCCGCGTGGCCCGGACTTCTTGCCCGTCCTTATCAAGGACCGGTTCACTGGCCGGGTTGTACCCCTTGCGGGTTCCGATGAACTCAATCATATAGGTCTCTCCCGCCACCGGTTGGACATGCACGGTCATCTCGGTTTCCGTGGTCGATACGCGTGACAGGGTCACCCCGCTGCTGGCGTAGAACCGTCCAGCTTCCAGCGACTCGATCAACGCCTCGGGCGTTAGTTCCTTGGCCAGAACCTGCACCCAGCCGCGACCGGGTTCGGCTCCCCGGCTGGGGATCTTGTGGTAGTCGTGACCATCGTCTGTGGCGATGCCATACATCACCGGCAACCCCAGTTCGCCCAGTCGCTTGGTCAGTACGATGTCCCAGAACGGTTCGAGTCCCGCATGTGTGGCATCCCCGGTGTTATGCACTCCCGGGTGCCCGTTATAGACCTCGAAAAACCGTTCGCCGATCACGCGCATCAGGTCTTCGGCGGTCACACCATACCCGAAATTGGGATGATTCAAGTGAATCATCATCGGCTGTCCGGTCCGCTCTCGCTGGGCGATCAGGGCGTTCACGTTGTTCTGCATGACATCCGACACGCTGGTTCCGCCCCGTGGTGCGATGGCTTCCCGCAGATTGCTGGCGTTCATGTGAATGGGAGCGGTCATAAACCGGTCGGTGATCTCCTCCCCCTGAATCAGCAGATACTTCCCAGGCTGATTGAACCTCGCTGCCACTTCGTCATACCGCCGCAGCCGGACTTCCAACACACCCTCCCGGGTTCGCTCCTCGATCCAATCAGGGAATTGCTGTTTCAATTTGTCGAAAGCGGCTCGCTTGCCCTTGGTCTTGTCGACCACCACCCAGCGTTCGGTGTCAGCCAGCACGTTGTGATCCGTAAAGACCAGGAATTGATAGCCCGCCTGCTGATACCACCGGGCGATCGATTCCAGATAGTCATCTCCGTCACTCCAGTGCGAGTGCGTATGCATATTACCGCGATACCAGCGGAGGGTGGCGCTGGCCTCCAGAGTATCGGCTTGCGCAGGAGCAATCGGGGTGACCAAGGCCACACCCCCGCACAGGAGCAAGCCCAGAGCCAGCAGGACGAAACATGCTGAACGGGTCATCAGCCTCTCCGAATCCGAGTGCGAACTTTCAGGAACCAACCTCTCGACGGACGCAGCTGGGCAGCCGGACCGCCTAGGAATCGATCCCAAAGGATAGCAGGTCTCGCCTAAAATGCCCCAGCGTGCATAGAATCCCAGCCGAGGTGGAACTGTCGCATGGGCATGCTCCCCCACTGAAGGAGTTGGCAGAGATGGACTTGATCCGTAACTGGGGATGGAGAGCCGCCTGGCTGAGCGTGGGGCTGGCCTGTGCCTCGAATATGGCCTGGGCAGAGACTGTCGATCCGGAAACGCCCGAGATCGAAACCCCGGTCATCCCCAATCCAAACGCTCGATTCAAAGAACAGATCGGCGACGAAGAGCCCGTCCCCGCTGACCCCAAGGCTCCGACAACTCCGGAACACCTCGCCCGCCGTAAGGCGATGACCTGGTATCTGTCCGGACAGCTGCAATTGAGCCGCTCCGAAATCCAGCCGGAACGGGCCCAGACCGCCGAAGACAGTTTTCGCAAGGCCGTGGAGCTTGATCCCACGTTCATGCAGGCGCAAGAGATGCTTGTCAGCCTGTTAATCGGCAGGAATAAACTGGATGAAGCCAAGGCTGTCTCGTTCACTGCTGCGGAAAAGACCGAGGCCGGGTTTGACCTGATCCGCAAACTGGCGGGGCAGATGGCCCGGAATAATGCGGAGTCGGGCGCGACCCTGCTGGTGGACGCCCTTCAAATCAAAACGTTACCACCGCAATCGGTGATGTTCTATCAGATTCAGCGTGATCTGGGTTTGCTCTATCGACTCAGTGGCAAGAAGAAAGAGTCTGCGGAATCCTACCGGCTGGTGTTTGACGCTGTAACTAGGACCGAGCCCGCAGTCCTGACGCCCAAGCAGATCCAAACGATCCTTGTCGATCCGGGGGCCTTGTTCGAAGAAATGGGGCTGGTCTTCCTGGACTCCAAGCAGCCGGAGCTGGCCCTTGATGCATTTAACCGTGCCTCGGCGGCGCGCGGCGAGCAGACAGCCGCCCACAGTTACAATCTGGCTCTGGTTTTTCGCGAAACGGGCAAACCCGATGTGGCGCTCGTCGAACTCAATAAATATCTCGACGCCCAGTTGCAGAATAAGGGACGCTCCGCTTACCAGTTGCTGAAGGATCTGCTGTCCGATTTGAAGCAGGAATCCGAGCTGATTGGACGGCTGGAAGAGCTGCGGGGCAAAGACCGCCAGAACAGCAAACTGTCCTACTTCCTGGCGGAACAGTATGTCGCGACTCAACGGCTGACTGAGGCCGAGACGCTGATCCTGAACGGCCAGCCGGAACCGCGCGACCCCTATGCCATCGTGGGGTTGATCCCCGTCTATCGTGGATTGAGCAAGGCACCGCAGCTGCTCAAAGTTTCGATGATGGCGATTGGTCTGTTCGAGTCATTGAGCGAGAACGGGCGGAATGCCTCAATGCGGGAACGCGACCCCGACATTAAGGAACTGGTGGAACGGTTTGAGCACGAGCAGGAAGCCCTGATCGGCGACTCGGCGGCCATGGATGGTCTGGTCTCGCATGGGCGCGACCTGATGAAGGGGGACGAGCCGAAAATTCAGTTTGTCGAAGCGTACGTCCTCGGCAAATTGACCGGTGAAGCGGAACGTGTTGAGGATGCCCACGATTTCTATCGACAGGCAATCTCGATGCAGAATGACCCGCCGTTTGATCTATATAGCGAATTGGGGCAAGTGTACCTCAATGCCGACCGCTACGACGAAGCTGTCGCCATCTATCAGGAAGCGGTCAACCACCCCTCGACAAGCCTCCAGCGGAACAAGTGGAGAGCCCTGTACCTGTTGTCCTATGCCTTGGAGTTCGGCGGGAAAACGGATGCGGCGCTGGAAGCGATTACAGAGTCCCGCAAAGCATCGACGGAAGAAGGGCTCGATGAATTCACCGGTGGCATCCTGCATGCTCAAATCGGCTGGATCCACTCCCATGCCCATCAGCACGACAAGGCCATCGCGGTCTATGAGGAAGTCCTGAAGAAATATCCCAAAGATGCCCGGACACTGGAGAACACTCGTTTTGCACTGTCGAACGTCTATGTGATGAAAGGCGAAATGGCCAAGGGAGAATCGGTTCTGGAAGAGGTTTTGAAGGCCAGTCCAGACAACGCTCAGGCCAATAACGACTTGGGTTACTTGTGGGTGGATCAGGGCAAGAACCTGGAGCAGGCCCTGGCCATGATCCAGAAGGCCCTCTCCCTCGAACCGGAAAACGCCGCTTATATCGATAGCCTTGGTTGGACTCTGTTCAAGCTGGGACGTACCGAAGAGGCCGTCAAAGAACTGGAACGGGCTTGTCAGATGAAGCGGGGTGATGACCCCACTCTCCACGACCACCTGGGTGACTGTTACCAAAAGTTAGACCGTAAGGCTGATGCCCAGAAGACCTGGAAAAAGTCCCTGGAGCTTCTCGACAAGAAGAAGTCCAACGACGACAAGCTGCGAAAATCACTGATCGAGAAACTGGGACAGCCTGTCGCGAAGTAGAAGAGACACCGTCCGGAGCCCGCCGCTTTGCCGGGGCACGTAAACGCGCGCTCCGGCAATGCGGTATGTTTGTTGCGCAGATCGATGGCGACGGCTCAACGGTTGCTGGCGATCAAGGTGTGTTCGGCGATGGAATTGAAAGCATTTGAAGCCTGTTGAAAGATTTTGTTGTTTTGAAAATCGCTCTCAGATTCCCGCGATTCACCGGATCTGAACGCCCTGAATGGACGTATAATCAAGAGGCGGGAGCGACGATTCGAAGCTGCCCAGCGGGGGCAGCCCCCATCATCGCACCACATGTCCCTGAAATTGGGGAAGACCATGAGGATGACGATTTGTGGCGTTAAGGTGTCTTTGACCGATGAGGTTCGTTCGCTGGTCGAGCGGCGTTTTCAATACGCCCTGGCCCGGTTTGAGCACCAGCTGGATTCCGTTCGCGTGACGCTGCGTGACCTGAATGGTCCGCGTCAGGGGATTGACCACGAGTGTCGGGTCATGGCCCATCTGAGAAACGGAAGCCAAGTGATCGTTCGAGAGGTGCAGACCAACACTCCGGCTGCGGCATCGCTGGCGGCAGACCGGCTGGTCTACAGCATTGGCCGAGCGATCGACAAACGCCGCCGGTTCGAACACACCGTGCCCTAGTTACGGGTGTTCGCAACTGTTGATTGTGTGGGAAGTCGTTCCGTGGTTCCTCCATCAAGAGTGGTGATCCGTTATAATGAGAGCATCGCGTGGATCAATACACTCTTGATGGAGGTCGGTGGTTATGGATGCTCGAGGAGCCATTCGCTGCGGGTTGGAAATGGCTGAATTCATCAGCTTGGGGTATCTCGAAGACCTGTCCGAATCCGATCTGTTTCATCGCCCGGCCAGTGGTGCAAATCACATCAACTGGCAGGTCGGGCATCTGATCGTGTCGGAACACGACATCATCGAGGGCTGTCTGCCGGGTTCATCGCCCGCCCTGCCTCCGGGGTTCGCGGAACGCTATGGAAAACTCACTTCCAGTAGCGACGACCGTTCTCAGTTCTGTAGCAAGAAGGAACTCCTTGTCGCCTATCGAACTCAGCGAGTCGCCACCCTCGCGGCGCTCGATAAGCTGAGTGATGCTGAACTCGACACAGTCTCGCCCGAACCAATCGGCAGCTATGCCCCCACGTGGGGGGCCGCGATCTCCATGCAAGGCAGCCATTGGCTGATGCATGCTGGTCAATGGGCGGTGATCCGTCGCCAGCTGGGACGTGCTCCTCTGTTCTAGAGCAGTTCAGATTTCGTGTTCAGCCAAGTAATGGAAATCTCAACTTCACTGATTAAACGCTAATCCCATGCAGGATTTTCCTGGATGGGATCAGCGTTGGCTGCCACCCAACGCCGTCGACCGAAACTGGTGAACGGAGACGTGACACCTTTGCCTTTTCTCTCGATATCGTCGAAATCACAAGAAACGCAGGGCATGCCGACAATTAAGAAAGAACGTGATCGATGGAGTCGAGTGCGCCCGGGTGGATTCGAACCACCGACCGACGGATTAGAAATCCGTTGCTCTATCCAGCTGAGCTACGGGCACGAGGGGTGACATTTCACT
>QWPB01000116.1 GCA_003671275.1 Planctomycetota bacterium
CGAACGACTGACCACCACCCTCGCCGGCTGGCACTGGCTCGCCTTCCTCGGACTGATGCTCAGAAAAATGATCTTTCAAAGTGCATAACAGGCTCTAGCCAAATTCCCTCAATGGGGCCGCATTTCGTGTCCTGGTGGATGGTCCATCTCGCCTTCTGCGTGGTGCTGTGCGGGTCGGGTTGTCACCTGACCGACCAGCCGATGGGGGAGTACGAAACGATCCAGGCGAATCCGCATCGTGATACGGCGACCGCCATGCGGAAGAATGAGCGGGCACTGAAGCATCTAGAGAGTGGTGATCACGGGAAGGCCGAGGAGCTGCTGCAAGAAGCCTTGGTGGCGGATGTGACGTTTGCCCCCGCCCACAACAACCTGGGGCATTTGTTGTACCTGCAACGGAAGTATTATCTGGCGGCGTGGGAGTTCGAGTACGCAGCCAAGTTGATGCCGACCAGCGGTGAGCCACTGAACAACCTGGGTCTGATCTACGAGCGTGTGGGACGATACGACGAGGCGACAGCCCGCTATGAAGCGGCGATGGCCCTCAATCCCGACAATCAGGAGTTCGCCTCGAACTTGGCGCGGTTGCAAGTCCGGCGCGAGCAAGTCACCCCCGAGATTGCCCAGGCATTGCATGAGGTCGTTTACAAGGATGACCGGCCCGAGTGGAAAGATTGGGCCGGTGAGCAACTCCATACGAAGTATCTGGCTCTCAAGGAGCTTTCCGTTCCGGGACCACGGGGCGAGGCTCCTCTGAGCGAAGCCTGGCCGCCCGCACTGATGCCCAGTTTGATCGAGTCGGTCCCACCTGATGTGTCACCAGTCCCGGCTGCGGAAGCCATTCCCGTTCTCCCCACCCCGTAGTCCCCGATGTTCACTTCCCCTCCAGTTCGATGGCCGCGCTCTCTGAGAGCCTGGGCCGTCGCGCTCATGGGGTTGGTCTGGGTGTTGTCGGGAACGATCGTTCAAGCCCAAGAGCCTCCTGTCGGCGATGTTGAACTCTCGGTCCCCGAGGAACTGGAACTGAAGGCGCTGGTCGACGCGGTAAGCCGCGAGACCGGCCTGAAGATTGTGTACGACGAAAAGGTCGCCACGAAGAAAATCACCGTCCGATCACCGGGCAAGATCTCGGTCAGTTCGCTCGAGGCCCTGCTGCAGAGTACGCTCCGCATGCACGGGCTGGCGCTCATTGACTCCGAGGTCAAAGGCTGGAAAACGATCATCGATGCCAGCCAGAAGCAACGAATGTTCGAGCTGGGAAAGAGTCACCGCGAAGGGGAGCCAGCCCAGTTGCCGCCTGATTCGCCGATTCTGTCGCAGATTTTTGAGTTGCAGTTTGTGGACCCCAAAGATGTGGAGACGGCTGTCAGCGGCCTGCTTTCTTCCCAAGGGGGCAATTCGATCGTCCTGCCGGGGCAGCGCACGATCATCATCACCGACTTCGCGAACATCGTGACGCGGGTCGCGGGGCTGATCAAACTGATGGACCGTCCTCGGCATTTGGGTCGGGTCGAGTTCATCACGATTGAACATGTCGACGCCTCTGAACTGGCGACACAGATCACATCGATCCTGAATGCCAAAGGAACTTCAACGAGCGAGAAAGACACCTCGTCGACCCGTGTGACGGTCACTCCCGATGTGCGGAGTAACCGGCTGATCGTGGTGGGTGAAACCGACATCGTGGAGATGGTCCAGGGGCTGGTCGCGAAGCTTGATGTCTCGCTCGGACTGGTGACCGAGGTCTACTCGCCGCAAGCGCTCTCCGTGGGTCGGCTCGACTCGCTGGCTTCAAAAATGGCCACCACACACGGCGGCGAGAAGAAGTATCAGGCGATTGTCGACACGGATGGAAACGTTCTGATCGTCTCGACGACGCCCGAGATTCACAAGCAGATCGTCTCGTTGATCCAGAGACTCGATGGCTCCCAAGCCACTCAACGCAGCAGCCGCATCAAGTTCTATAAGCTAAAGCACATCACCGCGCCGGAAGCGCTGAAGACCATTCGCGGGATTCAGGGACAGGACGAAGGGGGGAGAGACCCGGTCGAAGAGAATCTCAACGGTCGCTTCCAGATTGACGAGGGCCAAGGACTGGCTGGCCCCAACCGCCCTCAACTCGCCGCCCAACAGCCCGGCCAGGATCTGCCGCAGCCGCCCGGCGTTCGTCAGGATGAACGCGATCCGCCCGGTGCCCCGCGACAGTTCGGCGACAACGCCCCGCGACGCAACAACCCGATCGCCCTGGCTAGTCACGCCGAAGTGGCCATCGAACAGGCGAACATCTCCGCCGACATCAAGACGAATTCGCTGATTGTCGTCGCCGATCCCGAAGTTCAAGAGATCTATTCCGAGCTGATCTCGAAGCTCGATCAGCCTCAGCCGCAAGTGTTGATCGAAGCCAAGGTCGTGATCCTCGATACCTCGGATAACTTCTCGCTGGGCGTCGAGATCTCCGGCGGAGATCGAACGGGAGCCAAGAAACTCTTCGCGTTCAGTTCGTTTGGCCTGAGCGATATCGATCCGGTGAATGGTGCCTTGGAGATCATTCCGGGCGTGGGGTTCAATGGCACGCTAGTCAACCCGGATGTGGCGGATGTGGTCTTGCGCGCGTTCACGCGGCATAAGCGGGCCAAGGTCGTGTCGTCCCCGCGAGTTCTCGTCAGCGACAACGCCCAGGGAGTTCTGTCGAGTGTCTCGGAAGTGCCGTTCACCAGCGTGAATGCCTCCCAGACGGTGTCGACTACCAGCTTCGCCGGGTTCGCCCAAGCGGGCACGACGATCGAAGTCACCCCGCACATCAGTGAGGCCGACCGGCTGCAACTCAAGTACCGCATCACGCGGAACGACTTCACCGGCACCGGAACAGCGGGTGTGCCGCCCCCTCGGCAGACCGATGAAATCGTCAGCGAGGTCGTGATCCCGGATGGTCACACACTGATCGTGGGGGGCCTCAATCGAACCAGCATGGATGAGAGCATCGACTCGTTTCCGTTCCTGGAGAACATCCCCGTCATCCGCAAGCTGGTCAGCAGTGAATCGGCCAATGGCAAGCAGACCTCGCTCTTCATCTTTCTGAAGCCGGTGATTCTGCGCGACGACAAATTCGAAGATCTCAAATACTATTCGGACCGGGATCTCGATCGCGCCACTGAGCCGGGCGACTACCCGGCCAGCTTGCCAGCGTTGCTGCGATGACCACCCCGCGTTCTCCACTGATGATCGATCAGTTCTTGTCGCCATGGCAGGCGGGCCAGTTTCGCGGACCGGATGGGAGTCTTTTGATAGAACCGCTGTGTGAGGCCCTCGGCATCCCGAGATTGGAACGACTCGATACGCTTTCACCGCTTCCCGAGTTCGTCCAGCTGATCCCGATCGCGTTTGCCCGATCGAAGGGGATGCTGGGCGTCATGCATCCGACACATGGCCCCACTCTCGTGATCGCCGATCTGACACACCGCGCGCACTGTGACACGGTGATCCGCATTCTGCGGACGCCATTGCGAATCGCACTGGCAGATCCGGAGCTTCTGCAAGCGGCCATTAATTCGGCTTACGAACAGCTCGGTAGCCAGACATCGCAGACGCTGGCTTCCCTGGATGGCCAGGGAACGGAGTCGGGCGGGTTGGGGGTGACTGTCCGCGAAGACCTGCTTGATTCGGGAGAACGCGAACCGGTCGTCAAGCTGGTCAACTCACTGCTGTTCGAGGCGGTGACCTCGCAAGCCTCGGATGTGCATGTTCAACCGGATGAGACTCACGTCCTCGTGCGTTACCGCATCGACGGCATCCTGCACGATGTGCATTCGATTCCGAAAGCCCTGCAAAACGAACTCCTCAGCCGCATCAAAGTCATCGGCCAGATGAACATCGCCGAGAAACGCCTTTCGCAAGATGGTCGCGCGACCGTCGAGGTCGGCAACCGGTCCATTGACTTGCGACTGGCCTCCATGCCGACCAATCACGGTGAGCGGATCGTCATTCGCTTGTTGGAGAAGGACTCCCGCATCGAAACGCTCAGCCAACTGGGCATGAGCGATGACCACGTCACCCAGCTGCGGCGGCTGATCCAGTTCGAACACGGCATGCTCCTCGTCACCGGCCCCACAGGCAGCGGAAAAAGTACCACGCTCTACTCCGCATTGCGCGAACTGAACACCCGCGACCGCAACGTCGTCACACTCGAAGACCCGATCGAATATCAACTGGAAGGGATCAGCCAGACCCAGATCAACACCAAGAAGGGGATGACGTTCGCCAGCGGTCTCCGCAGCATCCTGCGACAAGACCCCGACGTGATCATGGTCGGCGAAATTCGCGACAATGAAACCGCCATGATGGCCATCCAATCCGCCCTCACCGGCCACTTGGTGTTCTCCACCCTGCACACGAACGACGCCGCCAGCGCGGTCACCCGCCTGATGGACCTGGGGATCGAACCGTACCTCGTGGCCAGTTCTCTGCTGGGCGTCCTGGCCCAACGTCTCGTCCGCAAAAACTGCCCGCTCTGCACCAGTCACTACTCGCCCACCTCCGAAGAGCTTCGGGCTGTCGGTCTGGAAGAGCCTGCCACCGGCACGTTCGCCAAAGGCACCGGCTGCGACCAATGTCGCCACATCGGCTTCAAAGGCCGTTTCGCCATCTCCGAACTCCTCATCGCCAACGAATCGATCCGCGACCAAATCCACACCCACGCCAGCGCCGCTCAAATCACCCGCACCGCCACCCAATTGGGCATGCAACCCATGCGCGAAAGCGGCATCGAAAAAGCCACCCAGGGCCTCACCACCCTCGCCGAAGTCGCCCGCGTGACAGTGAGTATTGGGTAACCAGTCTCATGCTGACGATTGAAGCGAGTGACATCAGATGGCCCTGCAACTTTACTCCGAAATTGTTGAAGAGATTGAAGACCACGGATTCACCTCATGCCGCACGCATTCTGTAAAGTGTTGCGGAAATGGATTTTGTAATGCTCACTCCAGAAACAATGTCAGCGACAAAAGTCTCTCGACTCCTAAGCGACGTGACCGATCATGCGGATCAACGCCCGCTACGAATCAGTTCAGTGCCGTGTTGACTTTGAACTTGATTTCGCACGGAAAAACAGTTGACGAATGCCGGAAGCAGAGACTATTCTTTTGTACATGTCATGGAGGGGTGCAATGGCCATACAAGGAAATGGAGGTCGGGCAGGATTGATGAGTTGTCCTTATGGGAGCGGGTTCTGTGGCTGGTGACACGATTGTTCAACGCATCGAGTATCTCTCGGTCATTGGGGGTTTTCTGGATGGGTTGCGGGTTTCGTTTCGTGCCGGGCTGAACACGGTGATCGGGGCGAGGGGGACGGGAAAGACGACGGTTGTGGAGTGTATGGCTTATGCTTTGGACACGCTGCCGAGCGTGGACCATGCGCCGCAGGAGCGGAAGCGGGTGGAGACGCTGATCAAGCGGAACCTGAACGGCGGGCGGATCGAGTTGGGAATCCGGACGAAGGACGGATCGGCATACAAGGTGACGCGGTCGTTTGGTGATGATCCGATTGTCCTGGATGAGGATGGGGTTCCGGCGGCGGTGAGCCTGAAGGCGGGGCTGTTTCGGGCGGATGTGTATGGTCAGAACGCGGTCGAGTCGATTGCGGATCGGCCGCTCTTTCAGCTGGATCTGATCGACAGCTTTGCCATGCAGGCGATTCAGCAGATCTCGTCGCGAGAGAAGCAACTGGTGTCGATGCTGGCCGCCAATGCTCACCAGATCATTCCTCTGGAGCAGGAATCGGCCTCCATCCAAGACGAACTGGCGGGCTTGGCGGGGGTCGAATCCAAATTGAAGGGGTTCGCAGGGACTGGCAACGGAGTTGCCGCTGAGGTGAATGAGGCGCATCGATTGAAGGGGTTGCGAGATCGCGAGGCCCGTTCCATGCAGCGGGCTCGGGAGATGCTGGGACAGCAGGTGAACTCTCTGCGGCAACTCCAGGGGGGCGTTCTCGGAAGGTCAGGTTCCCTCTTCGATCCCGAGGCCGCCAAAGGGGCGAACGCGGAGATCCTCAGCGAGGTCTCGCGGCTGTGGACTGCGTGCGGCGCGGATGTGGATCGGTTGGTCCTGCAAGCGGTCGATCGCCTGGGGGCTCTCGATGCCGATCTGGTTCGGCAAGGCGAACAGCTGACTCAGCGGCATCGCCAGCAGGAGTTGGCATTTCGGGCGATCATCGAGAAGCACCAGCAGGCCCAATCTCAGGCGACGGAGCGATCCGCTCTGGAGAAGCAGCGGAATCATCTGATCGCTCGGCAGCAGCGCGTGGTTGAGATTGAGCAGCGGGTGGCGGACTTGCGAACCGAGCGGCAGACTCTGTTGCAGCAACTGACCGAAGTGCGGGACGACCGATTTGCCGCTCGCCATCAAGTGGCCCAGCGGATCAACGACGCTCTGAAGCCGACGATCCGCGTCACGATCGAGCAGTCCGGAAACTCAGACCAGTACCGCTTGGCTCTGGAGAACAAACTCAAAGGAAGCGGGGTCAAGCAGTCGATCGTGGCCCAACGCATCACTGCGGCACTGACGCCCGTCGAACTGACGGAAGTGATCCGCCGCCGGGACGTGGATGCCCTTATCGATCGTGCTGAACTTTCGCAGGATCAGGCGGGGAAAGTGGCCGTGAGTCTGGCCGATCCGGAGTTTCTGTTCTCGCTGGAGACGGTGGAACTGGGTGACGAGCCGCTGATCGAACTCAAAGATGGCGAGAGCTACAAAGACACATTGGCTCTTTCGACGGGGCAGAAATGTACGGCGATCTTGCCGATCCTGTTGCTCGATAGCGACAACCCGCTGATCATCGACCAGCCCGAGGACAACCTCGACAACCGATTCATTTTCCAGACGGTGGTCGAGAGCGTGCGTCGAGTGAAACAGCACCGGCAACTGATTCTCATCACACACAACCCGAACATCCCGGTTCTGGGAGATGCGGAGCAGGTGGTCGTTCTGGAGTCGAATGGAGTCCGGGCCCGGTTGTCCAGAGAGGGGAACGTCGATGCCTGCAAAGATGAAATCGTGACCTTGCTGGAAGGGGGAGTCGAGGCGTTTCAGAAGCGGGGGGAACGCTATGGCCGACCATGAGTCCCCCCATACAGAGACCGACTGGTCCGCTGTTCGCCTTCAGTTGGAGAAAGCTCACGAGGCGATCCCCTGGCAGCAGCGGGAATCGCTGTTGCCGATCGATTGGCGACCAGTTGGTGAACCATCCACTGATCTTCTGGCCGTCGTCGAGTTGCTGTCACACGACCCGAAATGGCAGATTCGAAGGAAGGTGGCATCAGCGCTGGGCTGGTTGCCGGAGCCTGTGTTCAGCCGCTTGGCTGCACAGTTTTCCGGAGACTCGCACGCTTATGTCCGTCGTGACGCGGAGCGGGCCTTGGATCGTCGTCGTCGTGGACAGAAGAACGCTCTCTCCAAGAGTGAACGACCGGGCGAACTGGCGGCCGAGTACACTTCAATGGAGAAACTCTACGGCTCGCTCCCGACCCGCAAAGCCCGACGGATCGTCGAAAAGCACTTTGACCAGTTGGTCGGCGGGACGGTCCACAACATGCGGGGACTCCTGACTCCCATTAAGCACAACGCCGATGAACTCAAGACTCTCGCCAAGTCCAGTTCCCCTGATCGCAAGCTGCTCAATCGACATGTGCAGGCGATCGTCGCCCGGATTGCCGATCTGGAGCAGTTCCTTCACGCAATGCAGGCGTATGCCCAGCCGATCCCGACTCAACGTCGACGGGAACGGTTGATCGATCTGGTTCACGAAGCCTGCGAGGCAGCCCGACTGCATTTCGAGGGCACGGGATACGATCCCTCGCAGATCGAGCTGCGGATTGCGGTGGCCGAATCTCTGACCGTCGAAGTGGCGCGGCATCAGGTGTTGTCCGTATTCACGAATCTGCTGCGAAACGCCTACGAGGCATTTCGGCCTCTGCAAGCGGAGATCGGTCCATTCTGGATTTCGGTCTCGGCCAACACGGACGACGATCGAATCTCAATCCTCATCGAGGACAACGGAGTCGGCTTCGGTGAAGACGACTTGAAGCAGATCCGAGAATTCATTCCTGGTTACAAGACCATGAAACACGACGGGACGGGGTTCGGCCTCCCGACCGCACGACGGTACATCGAGGGGCATGGCGGCACTCTCGAGATCGACAGCCAGGTTCAGGCAGGCACGAAAGTGAAGATCGTCCTGCCTATTGAAGAGTGGGGAGGGGATGCAGAATGACTCTGCGTGCATTGGTGATCGATGATGATCCGCATATCGCGGACGTGGTTTCGGACATTGTGGCATCACTGGGTCACGCCAGTGATGCGGTTGGCTGTCAGGACGACGCCCGGAGAAAATTGGCGATGGCGACGTATGACTACTTCGTCCTCGACCTGGAGATTCCCGTTCGCGCCGAACGAAGCGTTGCTCGTCTGCAGAACGGTCTGAACCTGCTGAGCGAACTCGTGGCTGCCAGAGTCGGCCCAGTGATTGTCGTCACCGGTTTCGGCAATCACGGTCCCGATCAGGGCGTCGAATGCGTCAAGCTCGGTGCAGCTGACTACATCGCGAAGCCGTTCAAGACGGAAGGAAAGACGCTCGACTGGGCGATCACGGAAGCACTCCGAAAAAGCGGCCGACTTCCCGCAGTGTCGGATATGCAGAAGCCAGCCAGTCCACCGCGTCCCTTCGCTGGAGGTGAGATTCAACTACTGAAGAAGCGACTGGTCGTCTGCGGAGTCGAAGTGCCGATCACGCCCCTGATGCAGAAGATTCTGACGGTCCTCAGCGAAAAGAACGCTGCAGGCAAGTACGCAGCCTTCAGCGGGGAGGAGTTGGCAGAGCACGGTAGTGTTGGCTGTGGCCGGGGCCAGAACGGCGTCTCCGACGCGATCCACCAACTTCGCAAACGGATCACAACCTCTGTTCTCGATGAAGCGAACATGGCTGTCGGGGACCAGGACATCATCCGTAGCAAAGGGTTGGGGTATCGCATCGCCGAGTCCGTCACGGTCGTCAGTGGCGCTCGCCGAACCGCATTGGTGACAGCCTCACACCGGGATTTCACTGATGCAGAGGAGAATGTCACCAATCATGTCACCGTTCACGAGAGAAATGGCACCAATGATGTCACCAATGTCACCAATCTCAACGACCGCCAAGCCTGGGCGATGTCCGTGATCCGCAAGGGACAGCAAGTTCGCGTCAGTATGTTGGTTACGCAGTTCAAGTGCTCAACCCGCACCGCCAAACGTGACCTTGCCGATCTCAAAGAGCTTGGCGTCGTTCGGTTCGTCGGTTCGCCCCGCACGGGACATTACATCCTGACGTAGCACGGTTTACGCCACAGCGTCGCTCATGGCCCATAGTTCGTTGAGGTGCGGTTCCCGTTGACCAAAAAACGCCGTGGCGAACGCATCACGGGCCGGTGTCCAGGGTTCGAAGCTGCGGCAGTTATCCCGATTGACTGACCCTTGTTCGCAATCCCTGCGAATGAGGGTTTTTTCATGGGTTTTGTGGTGTTTTCGTCGCTCAATTGACCCGCTGTCGATTCATCCGATTCGGTTGATGAGATGACAGGAAACGACACGGATTGCCCCCGTTCGCCAATATCTGGTGCAAACTCTGGTGCAAACTGCGAAACGACGTTTGCACCAGTGGACGTAGTGTGTCGCGGGTTCGCGGTGGCGTGTTGATTGTCCGTCCCGGTCGCTCGCATCATCTGGCGTTCGGTCGAGGGTGAGGTATTGAGGTGGAGCGACGGCAGCGAGTCCAACGCCCCGTACACGTCGAGCAGCTTCGGATCGGTGTATGTGTTCATCGTCAGATCGATTGAACTGTGACGCATGGCCGCTTGTGCTGTCCGGGGAGCGACTCCCCCTTTGGAGAGCAGTGTTCCGAACGAATGCCGCAAGGCGTGAACGTCAATCGTCCGGCCCCGTTCGTCTCGCTTGTCGATGCCAGCGGCCAGCAAGTCGCGGTCGAGGATTCGCACCAGCCCGGCGGGAACCGTGAATAGCGGTCGCTGGCTGTCTGGCGTCGCGTTGTGGTCGCGTAAGCGAAGCGAAGCGGGCTTCAGAGCGTCGGCCAGCCAGTTCCTCAAGTCAGCCGCCAGATCGGACCGGAGTGGAATCGTCGAGCCTTGCCGGTTCTTCTCGTCGGCAGCGTCCAACACGACGAACGGCATCGGCCCGGAGAGGTCGAGTTGTCCCACGGTCAACGATGCGAGTTCCCCCTTCCGCAGCCCCGTCAGAACGAGCGTCTTGTAGATCAACGCCCGCTCTCGCCCCAGCCGTTCCAGTTCGGCAATCAACTCGGGATTTTTGGCGAGCCGTCCCCTTGCCCGTTCGACCGTCGCTGGCAGCGTGTCGAGCGTCAACTCGGCCTTGCACCAGTTCGACCGCTTGCGGGGAATGCCGGTCGCTTCGTCCTGTTCGTACTGAGGACGGACGGCTTCCCGTCCGTTCTCGGCCAGCGGTCGCCAGCGTGCCACTTCCAATAGCTGGACGAGTTCGGCTTCGGTCATGGCCCGCCGTTGCCGTCTGCGGTCGCTCTTGACGTTCGCTTTCGGAACTTCAGAGAACGGATTGCCCGACAGACGCGGCTTCATTCCTGAGCAACACCAGTTCGCGAACATGACCAGCGTTTCGCGGTAGCCGTTGCGAGTGGCTGCGGACATCCCTTCCGCTTCGCGTTGCAGCAGCCACTTCGTCAGCTTGCCGCCGTCGAGGTCGCCCAACTTGCGAAAGCCACAGTCGCCCGAGACGCGGGCGAACTGGCGTTGCATGTTGGCCACCCGCACGGGACTCGTTTCCCTTGCCCGCAAGTGGTCGAGGTACGCGGCAAAGTGTTCAGCCACTGGCGTCGTCTGATGATCGGCGGTCGCGGCTTCGGTTGTGCTGATGACTTCGCTCTTGACCAGTTCGGCCCGGCGTTCCAGCTTGCCGAGAATCGAGCGGGCGGCATCCTCATCCCGGCAACCGGTTGAGACTTCGCAGACATACCCCGAGCCGTCCCGGAACTTGGCGATGTACGTTCCCGCTGTGACTACGATCCGGTCGGTCCCATCTTGGCCGGTCGTGACGGGAGCGGTTTTCGATTTGCCGGTGGACGGCTTCCAACGGGCGAACCGCTTGCCGTTCTTCGTGAACAGTTCCGCCCCGTGGGGAATCGGCTTAGTCACGGTTTTCTTGTAGACGCTGCCCATATTATTTCCCCTCCCGCTTCGGCTTTGCTTTCGTCGCGGCCTTGCTTGTTACCGGTCGGAGTTCCAGCCCGAAGTAAAC
>QWPB01000078.1 GCA_003671275.1 Planctomycetota bacterium
ATCCAGCGTGTCAAGTTTCAGCACATGCTTCAGATAAAACCGATAGGGTGAGGCCAGGTAGTCAGAAAATGCGGTGACACTCAACTCTCCCTCAAACTGCCGGGCACTGGCAGGACGCGGTATCATCAACCGCCCCGGACGAGTCCGGGGAGATTCGTCCGGCATTCCCGGATCGTACGACACCTCGGGTAACTCCTCTTGCGATAACCGTTCCAGAAGATCGCTCTCTGGCTGAGACGCAGGGGAGGGGCCCGCCAATGCGGCCAGCACGGTGGCCTCCGAGGGCGCGGACGGTCCATAGAATCGTTCCACGCGCCGGGCGATCACTTCGGGTTCAGTCGCAAACCAGAGCCGACTGGGATGCAATGGCTCGTCGCGGGAATCGCGGCGGCCACCAATCAACGTCACCCGCCGTCGAGAATGCAGAATCGCATTCAACGCATACACATCACGAGCCAGACGCCGCTCGTTATCCATCATCCCCAAATGGGTTCGCAGCGTATTGGGAAGAAAGAGATCAGAGTTCAGGGACGAGGGCACGCGACCTTCGTTGAATCCGGCAATCACCAACTCGTTGGCATCGTCCAGTGGCAGTTCCAGCCAGCCCAGAAGTTCGAGAGCCTCCTCGCGGGGGGGCGGTGGCACCAGATTCCGGGACATCTGCTCCACGACCAGGTGCAGTGCCAGAGCCCCCGACACCGCCGGAGCGAGCGTCCCGGGCAGACGCGCCAGACCTTCCAGTCCGCATTGGACAATCGCACAAGCGGCCAACGCCCCGGCATCGCGCTCCGATTCGGGATCAAATTCGCGATGCCCATAGAGCGACTGCAACCAGAGAGTCAGTGGTTCACGCCATTGCCCCAGCAGTCGCGACTCGCCCCGCAACGGGGCCAACGACGATTCCACCAGTTCATACACCTGCCGCACTGGTTCAACTTCCGTCCACCCTTTAAGCCATGTACCCAGCCGCGATGGCAGATGCTCGCTGATATAGCGATCCAGCTCGATCAACCATTTCGCCGCAGCCCCCTGATGATTGAGCCAGTCTGTCATATCTGGATGTCGGACCAGTGCAGCGAAAGTGGCCGTCGTTCCTTGTTCGAGATAAGCTCGCAACGCCTGCAGCAGATGGGCCAGCGAGGACTCGCCAAACGGTTGTCCGGCGGTCCAGCGGGTCGCCACTCCCCCTTGTCCGAGAAGTCGCTGTAGTGGAGGCACAAGCGTCTCATCGGCCACACCGACGGTCACTTCATCAACGCGCAGCCGCCCTTGACAGGATGCCAGACGAGCGGCCACCGCCCGGGCCTGGTCCAGGGGTTTATCCACCAGCACCATCTGTTGATCGTTCAACTCGATGGGTAGTTCTGACCACTGTTTCGGTCGCAGGCAGCCATGCCTGTCGAACCGGCGGGCCAGTGATGCGGGGGCGTGGATGTAAGCCGTGACCTGACCAGCGACCTGATCCAGCATCAGGCGGAGAGCCTGATTCATATCGACGGTGCCCACCAGGACGATTTCCTTCGTGGTGCGGCACTCCTGCTTCTCAATGGCGACGAGCCGGGCCGTCTGCTGGTCCCAGATCTCCAGCCCGTCGAGGATCCGCAGATACTCTCGTTGAAACTCAGCCAATGCTTCCCAGCGTTCCTGCTCCCGGGTCTCGGACTCCGGAAGCTTCCCGGGCACATCCGCGAATCGCAGTCCATCCGCGGCCAGTTGCCGGTGCAGTGTGGCAAACGCCTCCCCCACTCGGAGCCACGCAGCAATATCTTCTTCCTGGGGCGGGAAGGGAATCACCCGCCGCACCAATTCGGTGGGTAAATTCAGTAGTGTCCGCTTCCACGCCAAACGCTGAGTGAGTTCATCGGCCAGCGGCTTTTGGGGGCGATAGAGTCGTTCCGCCAGATCGCCAACCGTGATGACTTCTGGCGGGATATTACGGTTTTGGGTTTGCCCGGCCAGCAATTCCAGAAACCGCCGTCCGGCACGCTGCCCCGGAAACACCAGGACCATCGAGGACAGATCGCAAAACCCCATGACGCGAGTTTTCGCCACAAGGTCGGTGGTCACGGCCTGCAGCGCTGGCTGTTGCCAATCAATAAACCGCCGCGTGATTTCGGCCATCGTTCCGTGACACTCCTGCCCCTCAAACGTTATCCATAGATCATACCGACTGCCCGGCATCACGGGCAGCAATCCCGGTGTGAAACACTGCGAGGGGAGGGGATATCGAATGCGATCGTACCGGGCATTCCCCTCGCAGCGCAAACGAACCCGAAGCCCTTCACAGTGTGAGGGACTCCGGTCGCGGACTGGTCGTTCGAGACGGTTAGCCGACCCTCAATCGAGAGCTACTTGTTCTCGTATTCGGCCAGAAATCCCTGAAACTCACTGCGGTGTTCTTCTTCGTCACCCAGTGCCTGCACACACAGATCCTGCGTCACGTAGTCCACTCCATCGCACAGTTTAATCAGCTTATTGTACTGCGCGATCGCAGCCTCTTCGGCAGCAATCACCCCCTTGATAACAGCCACCACATCCGTTGGCTTGGCGGGAGGCTGCAACGACATCTGAGCGGGCTTGAAGGATGCACTGCCAGGCACCACGCCCCCGACTGTCTTAATCCGGCGAGCCAGATTCTGGGCATGCGTCAGCTCGGCGGTCACATCCGCCAGTAGGGACTTTTTGATCTCTTCCGCTCGCACGCCATCGAGATTGGTCGAATTGGCGATGAAATTCATCACCGTTTCCATTTCCATCCAGTAGGCGACCTGCAGTTCCTGAATGATTGCTTCACGGACATTAGACATGGAACGGCTCCTGTGAGAGATCGGATTCTGCTGACGTGCATTGTAGCAGTCCGTCGGGCCCTCGCTCCACTGGAAAACGTCTTGGTTTTCTGACGGAATCGAATCACTTGCACCAGTACACTCGCATCGTCGCTCGCATCAGACCTACAATCATGGGTTACGATGCTCCGGTCGATCTCGGCCACGTGGAGCATCCCGCCCTGGGAGTGATTTCTTGTACTTCCCTTCACGACTCTTGCTTTCAATCGGCTCTACAATCCTGTGGGGCAGCGGACTCTGCCTGATCTTCGCCGCGTCAGCTGCTGCTGCTGACCGACCCGAGCGTGTGACGCACAGTCTGGAAGCACTGTACACCTTTGGTCGTATTGAGAACGGCGTGATCACCGATACCTCCGGGGTGAAGGAGCCGATGAACCTGCGAATCGATAAGCCGCAGGGCGTACAGTTTCGCACGGGACGAATGATTGTCAGTTCAGCGGTCTCGATCACCTCGGATGGTCCGGCCACCAAAGTCATTGCCGCGTGCAAGAAATCTCACGAATTGACGATTGAGGCCTGGGTCAAACCGCAAACCACGCAGCAATCGGGCCCCGCGCGGATCGTCAGTCTCTCGGCCAATCCTTCGTTGCGAAACTTCACGCTGGGGCAAGACAAAGGTCATTGGGATATCCGCTTGAGGACGACAACCACTGACAACAACGGAATGCCATCGATCTCCAGCCCTGAAAACACCGCGTATGTCGCGCTGTCGCATCTCGCGCTGGTGCGGGATGCGAAGGGAGTTTCCACTCTGTATGTGGATGGACAGCCATCCATCACCCAGGTCATCGCGGGGTCTTTCGACAACTGGAGCCCCGACTTTCGACTTTCCCTCGCCAACGAGGTGACCGGCGACCGCCCCTGGCTGGGAGAAATGCATCTTGTCGCCCTTTACAGCAGGGCGCTAACCGATGTTGAAGTGGGACAGAACTTCCGGGCGGGAGTCGCACTGGAGGTGGATTATGCCGCGTCCCTGCCCCCCGTTCATGAAGGGGCCGTGGACTTTGTCCGTGACATTCAACCCCTGTTTCGAAAGCACTGCTATGAGTGCCATTCCGCCGATCACGAAGACGGGGGAGTGAATCTGGGAATTCGGCAACGGGCTCGCCAGGGAGGACATACGGGCCCCGTATTCCTTTCGGGAGACAGCCTCAACAGTCGCCTGATCCACCTGGTGGCTGCGATCGACAAAGACGATGTCATGCCCCCCGACACCAACGGATTAAGCCGCCAGGAAATCGGTTTACTGCGGGCCTGGATCGATCAGGGGGCGACTTGGCCAGCGGGTGTCGACATCCCCGACCCGCGCGAGGAAAAAGCCCGGACTCACTGGGCCTTCCAACCTCTGCACACCGTGGAACCGCCAGTGGTGGCCCATGCAGAGTGGCCTCAGACTCCCATTGATCATTTCATTCTATCGAAACTGGAGGCAGCCCAGCTCGTGCCGCAGGCCCGAGCGGAAGCCCGACAACTGATTCGCCGTCTCACGCTGGATCTGGTCGGATTGCCTCCCACTCCCGAGGAAGTCGAACAATTCTGCCAGGCAGCCTCCAGCGATCACGACGCCGCAGTGACAGCGATGGTCGATCGGCTGTTGCAAAGTCGTCACTACGGAGAGCGCTGGGGACGGCACTGGCTCGATGTGGCACGGTATGCCGACAGCGATGGACAGGAGAGCGACCGGGATCGCCCCACCGCCTATCACTACCGCGATTTTGTCGTCCGCGCACTCAACGAAGACATGCCTTACGACCAGTTCATCCGCTGGCAACTTGCCGGGGATGAATATGCCCCCGCCAACCCCCAGGCTGTGGCCGCGACGGGATTCATTGTCGCCGGACCGTTTGCCGCTTTACCCGATCGCCTGATGGAGGACGAGCGCCTTCGCAACCGATACAACGAACTCGATGACATGCTGTCGACGATCGGAACCGGTTTCCTCGGTCTGACACTGGGCTGCGTGCGCTGTCATGACCACAAATACGATGCCATTCCGGCTCGCGATTATTACAGTCTGATGAGTGCATTCCACGGCGGGGAACGGGCCGAGGTTCCACTGGGAGACACGACGGAGAAAGTCCTGGCGTATCGCGACCTGGGGCCAACTCCCAGCCCGAATTGGTTGTTTCAGCGAGGGAACTACTATGACCGCGATCAACCGGTGGCGCTCGGGTTCGTCTCGATTCTGACCCGTGGAAAAAGTCCGGATGACTACTGGACCGAGGCCCGAAATCACAGCCCCGCGAAGCAGAGCACGGGACAACGCCGAGCCCTCGCCGACTGGATGACCGATGTTGACCACGGTGCCGGTGTGTTACTGGCCCGGGTGATTGTCAACCGGGTCTGGCAGCATCACTTCGGGCAGGGGATCGTCCGCACCGTGGGTGATTTTGGCGTACGATCCGACCCGCCCACCCATCCCGAGCTTCTGGAATGGCTGACACGTGACTTCATCGAGCATGGCTGGCGTCTCAAACATCTGCACCACATGATCGTCCGGAGTGCGGTCTTTCAACAAGCGAGTACGGGTCAGCCGTCCTCCGCTGATCCCGACAACCGCCTGCTTGGAAAGATGCCACTGCAGCGAGTCGAAGGTGAGGTTCTTCGCGACTCGATGCTGGCCGTCAGCGGGACACTCAACGACACATCGTATGGCCCCGCCGTCAAACCCCCGATCGCTTCCGAGGCGATCCTCGCGAGAAACCTCAAAGATGGGTATCCCGACAAGATTGCGGATACCCCCGAGCTGCGCCGACGCTCAATCTATCTGTTTCACAAACGGGTGGTGCCGTACCCCCTGCTGCAGGCGTTCGACAAGCCCGACGCCCAGCAGAGCTGCAGTCGTCGGGATAACACGACCGTTGCACCGCAAGCCTTGGCATTGCTGAATGACCCTTTCGTGCGAACAGTCTCATTGGAGTTCGCCGCGCGGCTCATTCAAGAGTGCGGCGACCAGCCGCAGGACCAGATTCGCCGGGCCTATCAACGGACGCTTTCGCGAAACCCATCGGACAACGAGCTGGCCTCGGCGGAGCAGTTCCTCACCACGCAGAGGAAGGCCCGCCGAGAGCAGGACCAGACAGCCTCCGATGAACTACTTCGGCAGCGCACACTGGGCGATTACTGTCAGGTGCTGTTCAGTCTGAACGAGTTCGTCTACGTCGACTGATTGCCGATGTCGACTGATTGGCATCGACACTCCCACGAATCGAGCCTCACATGTCCAAAATCCCCAGCTCACACTGCGGTCGCTTTGAATCACTGTTGAATCGTCGTCAGATGCTCCAGCGGGCAGGGGCGGGATTTGGAGGACTCGCGCTAACGCAATTGCTGGCCAGCGAGGGACGGTTAGCAGCCAGCGACCACTCACTGAATCCGCTGGCTCCCCGAGGTGGACATTTCCCGGCCAAGGCCAAGTCGATCATCTGGCTGTTCATGGAAGGCGCTCCCAGTTCGGTCGATTTGTTTGATCCCAAGCCCGAGCTCACCCAGCGCGACGGTCAGACGATCTCCATCGATGTCTTTAACGGCAACCCCGGGCCATTGATGAAATCCCCCTTCACCTTCAAACAGTACGGCGAGAGCGGCGCCTGGGTCTGTGACCGCTATCCCCAGGTGGCAAAGCATGTCGATGACTTTGCCTTTGTGAAGTCTCTGCACAGCGACTCCAACGACCACGTACCCGCCCTGTACCAGATCAACACGGGAATCGCCCGGCCCGGTTTTCCCGCAGCTGGGGCGTGGTTCACGTATGGATTGGGAAGCGAGAACCAGAATCTGCCAGGGTTTGTCGTGCTGGGCAATAACCAGGGAATCAAGGGCGGCCCCCTCAACTGGCACGCGGGGTTCTTGCCAGCCGCTCATCAGGGAACCCTGTTTCGTTCCAACGGAAATCCCATTCTGAATCTCACCCGCCCCGCCGATGTTTCCCGTGAGGATCAGCGACGACAACTCGATCTGCTGGCTCAATTGAACGCGCAGCACCTGGAGTCGCGGCCGGGCGAGCTGGAACTGCTCGGAAGGATTCAGTCGTTCGAACTGGCGTATCGCATGCAAACGGAGGCCACTCGCATGATCGATTTCTCAACGGAGACGCAAACGACTCGCAAGATGTATGGCGTGGATCAGAAGGAAACGCAGTCGTATGGAGCAAAGTGTCTGCTCGCTCGCCGACTGGTCGAAAGTGGCGTCCGATTCGTGCAGGTCTACAGTGATGGTGAGTGGGACGCCCACAGCAACCTGACCGAAAACCATACGAGCCATTGCCGGGCGACGGACGTTCCGATTGCGGGGCTGCTGACGGATTTGAAGCAGCGCGGACTGCTCGACTCCACGCTGGTGATCTGGGGCGGCGAATTCGGCAGAATGCCTGTTTCCCAGGGCAAGGACGGACGCGATCATAACCCGCAAGGCTTTATGGCCTGGATGGCGGGAGCCGGAATTCGAGGGGGCACCAGCTTCGGAGAGACCGACGAGATCGGGTACAAAGCCGTCATTGACAAGACAACAGTTCACGACCTGCACGCGACGATGCTGCACCTGCTGGGTGTCGATCACCAGCGCCTAACCTATCTGCACAACGGTCGCGAGTATCGCCTGACGGATGTGGCGGGAGAGGTCTTATCCAAGCTGCTGGCGTGAGAAGCACCGGCCAGAACAGCGGCGGCTTTGAACCAGGACGCTTGCGATGGCGGTCCCCTGACCGCAGCGAGTGGTCCCCGCCGTTTACCGGTGCTTCAGTTCTTCCAGAGACTCCATAGGTAGACTGGCCAGATACTCCCAGGAGTAGATTCCGGTATCGTGCCCATCGGACCAGGTCACTTTCAGGGCGTAATTGCCGCTGTACCGCATCCCCGTGGGGGCCACATCCTCGGGCACCATCGCGGGGTTCACAATCCGCTCCCCCGTAAACTCATCGACACACCCGGCACAAGGGCACAGCAGACGCAGATCGCGAAAGGCCACTCGCACCATGGGGGCGGCCGACCATTCCAGCTCAAAGACGCGCTGTTCGCGAATCGCTCGAAGGGCCGTCGGAGGTTGAGACATCACAAGTTCTTTCTGGGGAGTCGGGACCGACATTTCGGGTTCCTGGTTCCACGGGGGGCGGATCGTAGATCGCTCCCGCGTTACCGACCAGTCACCGTGTCCCGTTTTCGTACCACACGATGTTCTTGCTCAACTGCCCCGCGACGAGAATATCCAAATCCCCATCACGATCCATGTCGACCGCCCGCATGTCGTACGCACATTGATCCTCGTCGAGGAGATGGGTCCGAAACACTCCGTGGCCATCATTCTCGAACCAAGCCGCCACCTTACTTTCATAAGCGCATGTGGCCGCATCCGAATCGCCATCCCCATCCAGATCGGCGACAGCCAGGCAATGTGGACTGGCCAGAGTTGGGTGGATCGGATGCTCTTTCCAGTGCGGTCCCTCGAACCACACCACACCCAAGCCATGCCCGCGCGTTGCGAGCACATCCATCACCCCATCACGGTTTACATCGACCGGGGTCAAATTGGTCGCCCCCGGCTGATCAGCGGCGATCACCTGCTTCTTCCAGCCGGTGGTTCGAGGGTCCGCCGGCGCGGACCACCATGCAAACCACTCTCCGGTCCCCGGCTCAGCCTGAGGGCCCCCCTTGGCCGCAGTCAGTAGATCCGCGCGGCCGTCACCATTCAGATCCCCCACCCCCAGATAATGCGATAGACCGGGCGCATCCTGATCCGCAGCCACATGCCGGGGCCAGACGGTGGTCGCGGGTTTCGAAGGGAGATCGTACCACACGACCGAATTACGAAACGGACCCACCGGCTGCCCACTATTGGCAATCAAATCGAGTTTCCCGTCACCATCCACATCACCGGTCAGCAGTCCATGAATCCCGTTCACTTGGTCATCCACGACGTGCATGGGCCACGAGCCGGCCGCCTGCTTCTCTACAGACGGGGTCTCGACCCAGTAAATCAAACCGGGGCTGTAACGGGCTCCGATGAAATCGGGATCACCATCTTGATCTACATCCAGCACAGCCGCATGAATCGCATCACGATCGCGGGTCTCGTCCACGACCTGCATCCTCCAGCCAGGCCCGACGAACAGGCGGGTCGCTCCCGCGCTGTGGGACATCACATCCACCTGGCCATCCCCCGTGAAGTCCGCCGCCACGACGTTGGTGGTATGCCGTCCCAGATCCACAACATGTTTCCTCCAGGGGGGGGGCCGCTTCCACGAATAGCGGACTTCCCCATAGCATCAGTCCAAAGCACACAAATCGTTGCATCACGGAACTCCCTGGAGCACGGTGGACGATCGGCCATGACCACTTCCTCGATCAGTGTGAACCATCGTGGCTGGACTGAAAACCCCGCGCAACCCGAAAACTGGCTGGACGCAGCTTTCCTGCCCAGCCATTCCGCACTACCCAATCGCCATAACCGCTACAATCACCCCATCGGGAGACTTCGTTCCATTCCGCAGGCTGGTTATTGTCGGAAAGGAATTGACCCGCCTGCTTGGAATTATTTAGAACGTGCTTTACATCATGATTGTCTGGGCCACCCCGGAAGGGATCACACCATGCGGATTTGTGTTCTGCTCGCTGTGACAGCCGTCCTTTTCATAGGACTGGGCTGTGGTTCTTCTCATGGACAGGCAGAACGCATCACCCCGGCAGGAGACCCTGTGATAGAGGCACTGCTTCGGGTGAACCAGCAACGAGCCTGGACCTCGATCGTCATTCATCACACGGCCAGTGAAACCGGAAGCGTCGAGAGCATTGACACCGCTCATCGGGCTCGCCGAGATGCGGACGGCAACCCCTGGAAAGGGATTGGGTATCATTTTTTGATCGGCAATGGTCACGGAATGAAAGACGGTGAGATCGCGCCCACCTTCCGGTGGAAGGATCAGATCGACGGGGCCCACGCGGGCAACGCCGAGTACAACCAGAACGGAATTGGCATCTGTCTGGTCGGGAACTTCGAGGAAGGGGTTCCTACGGATGCGCAGATTCAGGCCGTGCGCCGGTTGATCACCGGATTGCGGAAGAGATGTCGGATCGAAGTTTCAGGCATCGTGCGACACCAGGATGTTCGCGCCACCGCCTGCCCGGGGAAGCTATTCCCATGGGAAGATGTGATTGACAATCAACTGGCTCTCAAGGATGGGGCAGTGACGGGAGCGAGGCGGAATCCATAACCGCCGCAGGATCAGTAAATCATTCGGCCCTGGCAACTCGCTGGGTGATTCGTCAGTGATCCTTGACTCCTCGGTCGGAAAACAGGGAGGTGATAATTTGATCTTCGGCCCGAATCCTGATGAACCGGACTGGAGCGATGACTTCTCATCGTCCGCCGATGATGCTCTGGACAGCTGGGGTTCGGCATTCACTCCCGAGGCCGATGACCGCTGGGGCTGGGAGGAGTGGGGGACGGTGACGCTCTTTCGTCCGGAAGGCCACGAGCCAGCTTACGCTTATCCGCTGATCGTGTGGTTATCTTCGGATAGGACCCCGGGAGTCACCCTGCGAGACTGGTTCCCGGACCTCAGTGAACGAAACTACATCGGGGCGGAATGTTCCCCACAAACAGGCAGCCCACTCGCCCTGCAGATTCGGAATACGGTCCGCGATGTCTCCCAGATCTATCAGATTCATCCACGACGCGTGTGGATCGCGGGGCAGGGTGCCGCAGCGGATGCGGTATTGCGAGAGCTGCCCGCACTGATCCCCATCGTTGCCGGAGTCATTGCGCTGCACCCGACCGGACCTCTCGAATCGATCGATCCCGCACTCACCGTGGCTCACCGGGCGAGCTTGTATCTATCACTGATCAGCCCTCGTGAAGATGAAGCCGAGCAGGTCAGCGCCGCCTGGCGCGATGCGGAAGGGCAGTGCCGCTGCGTCCTGACAGTTCCCGAAGATTCCGAAGAACGACTGGCCGTCTGCCGGGATCTCAATGTCTGGCTCATGGAGCAGGTCGTCGCTCCCGCTTCTCGATAGTCCCCATCTCTTCCGGGTACGTTACAAGCCGGTGACGATTTCCAGCTGGCGGGCCGCTTCCGGCAATCTTTGGACGACAAACTCGATGGCGTTCTTCAGCTGCATCCGGTCGTAAGCAGCGCGGTCCCCCCCGGTCGTCGTCGTAAAGTCATATTCGTGGGGAATCGAAGACGAGTACAACTTGCTGGCCAGTCGCTCGCATCCATCCAGCCAGAGCGGATCAGCCGGGTCACACACGATCCGCATACTCAGCGGCCAATTGAGTGGATGCAGGTGTAACGTCGCTGTCTGCTGGCGAGCCGCTTCTCGGTTCGCGAAGACCTCCTGTAACACCGGCTCCACATCATAAGCCTCATGAAAGTCAATCGCCGCCGAGATCCCCACGACCACCGGAATGCGCCGTGCATGG
>QWPB01000129.1 GCA_003671275.1 Planctomycetota bacterium
CAGGTAGCGGATCGTGTCGTTCTGCGACTGCGTGTCGTTCGAGAAGTTCGGCACCGCGAGGCCGTAGTTGCTCCAAGCACCGACGTTGTACCAGCGGAAGGCGTCATTGGTCATGGGTCTGTTTCCTGCGTGAGAAGTGGAGAGAGAGAAGAACCCGTTCGTGATGCACGTCAGCCGTAGCGAGAGGTGGGACGGGTATGTTGGTGATGAACAAGGGGCCTATGGCCCCCGCTTGATTCCTTTGGCCGAGAGGAACTGATCGATCAGTCCCTTCATGGTTTCTAAGGTCGAGACTGAGCCGGGGTACTTGCGGACCAGTTCGGTCTCTGCCCAGGCGAACGCTTCCGCGAATGTGTCCCGTTCATACGGAGCGAAGCGAGTCTCGGGGACGATCGCCTGTGGCGGCGGAGGGTTTTCGACAGTGACAACCGGCGGAGCATTCGAATGAGCAGGCGGATCGCGAGCCGTGATTGATCCCTTGCGTCGCCGGAGAGTTCGCCAGAGTGCGATGCCCCCGAGGATTAGGCCGCCGGTTCCGCCCGTCGCTCCGGTCACGCCCAGCCACGTCGCGATCGTGACCGCCGTCTGGGCGATGCCTGCCGCTGCGTCGATCTTGTCACTCAGCATGCGGTCAGGCTTGGGTTCAGCTGCTGGGGCTGGAGTGACTGCGGGCTTCTCGGACGAAGGTTCGGCAGGCTGCGGCCCCTTGGGCTTCTCGACTGCTGGCGGCGGCACGATCGCTGGGACTTCGGGTTTCTCGTCATCGTCGAGCCCCAGCTTCTTGAGCAGCTCGTCCGGGTTTTCATATCCGGTTACCGCTGGCTGGCCAGGGACCACGAACGCGGGGACTTGCTGAATGCCGAACTGCTCCGCTGCTGCGGGATAGACATCGATGTCGATATACGTCACTGCATATGCGGCATCGAGCCGTTGCCGCAGCACCGTCTGTTCGGCGTAGTGCTGCTTGAACTTCTGGCATGGGCCACAGTTCGGTGAACCGAATACATATAGTGTGGGCTTGTTCTGTGGGCGGTTGCGGCAGGTGTTGAAAGCCTCGCGGGTGGCTCCGAACGAAATGAACACGCTGGTGCGGTCATCGCTGCTGTTGAGCAACCCGCACACTTCGCTGTCGCGGGTGAACAGCGGGCCACCACTCCAGCCGGGGCGGGTCGGGAACCCGGTGACGTTCCCCTTGAATTTCCCGCCCTGGAACTCAAATGTGCTGCACCGCAGCAGTGGTCCCCTGATCCAGCGCAGTTGACGCTCGCCGGTGGTGTCGGGATAGCCATACGACCAGACCGTGTCGCCGACATCGGGCACCTTCTCCGCGACACGGGCGAACGGGAAACCCTCCCCATCGCAGTCGAACATCACCGGGCCTTCAGCTTCCGGTGACACATACACCCGGCGAGCGGTCACCTCGCGGTCCTTGAACTTCACCGCGACGACCGGCGGGTGATCACAGTGCTTCGCGGTCAGAACCAGCCCGCACGGGTCAACACAGACCCCGGAGCAGTCACCGACCATCACGACCGAATCTTTCACGGCAGCTGGGGCGGTTGCTCCCAGAGCCAGTACCAGTGGAACCACCATGAGCCGGTTCCAGATTGTTTTGAGAAACGTCGCCACGAGAGCGATGCCATACACACACAACGACACGATGAACGAGATGAGGATCAAGAAGACTCCTTGGTGAATGAGTGACAAAACTGGAACGTCCCATTGCGGACGAGTTCCCGGAGCAAGCACGCCGGGTTGAACTGCGTGGGGTTGGAGCGGTTCATCCGCCCGAGTCGCATGCACACGGCAGCGACCAGTTCCGAGCAGAACAGCTCGTTGAGGTCCGCTGACGGAAGCAACCGGGTCCGCTTGAACAGCCGTGTCCCGGAGAGCAGCGCTCCACCGAGGTCGTACGTGACCTCGCGCCCGACGAAATGCCGGATGAGAATCCGACTCAGCAGATCCCGCTCATCGCGGGAGAGTTTCTCGATGGGGGAGAGTCGATACAGATCGACCCTCCCGCCATCGGCGAGGTAGTCAGCTACCCGAGTCTCAGGGAGGTGAGCCTGGCAGCCGTTGATGTTTCGCTTTGTGATCTCGCACGGGTGCGGGCAGAGCGTGGTCGACTCGATCCACAGCATCCGCTGCTGATACTCACAGAACGTCGCGACGTGCGACGGGCCGATCTTCAATCTCGGCGGAGCCAGCAGCGAAGCGGTGCCGTAGCTGATGGCCTTCGCGGTGAACCCGGTGCCGTAGCAGGCTGCGATGTCCAGGGGTTCGAAGTGAGTCTGGAGACTGGAGTCGGGAGTCTGGAGCAAGACTGCTGACTCTGCGTTTTTCTCCGGACTCCGGACTCCAGACTCCGGTCTATTCTTCATTCCCGTCCTTTCATCCGATCGAGCAGGTCATCATGCCGGGCCAGTCGGCGGCGGATGTCTTCCAATTCCGAGCCTCGCAGCTCGTTCTGGGCCCGGACCTCGGCCTTGATGGCGGCCATGTCGGACGACATCTGCCAGGCCCACAGGATCGCTCCCACGAAGATCACGGAGACCGTGAAGCTGAGGAACGAGACAAACCATTTCGGGATGACGATGTACCCGTTGCCGTTCATCCCGAGAGCGTGCATCGGTGGTGGAGAATCAACGTCGGTGGGTGCGATGGCGGGTCCTTTCATCGGATAGAGTCTTTCCACAGGGACGAGAGCTGGGACTGTTCCTTCTCGAACGCCGGTCCCATATAGGGACGCGGCTTGATCTCGACGGTGCTGGAGCTCTGCGAAGCGGTGCGTAAGCCTGGGGTCCAGGGCTCAGCCCTGGTGATTTCGCCCCCGTGTTCGAGCGTGCGGGGGGCGTCGGTACTGCGATTGAGCCGGGCGGGGCCGATCACGACCGAGCGGCGCTCGGGATCAAACAAGAAGTAGATGTGCCGCTTGAGCAGCCCCGTGCGATTGGTCGGGGATTCCCCGGCCCTCGAGGCTCGCTTACGACGCTGAATCCGCTGCTTGGCGTCTTGCCGGACGAACGCTCCAAACCGGGACAAGACCTTGCGCTCGGTGCGGCTGACGGCGGACTGAATCGCCTGGCGGTCAAAGAACAGGCCTTTGACCTGAACAATGCGGAGACCGATATGCATGAGGAGTCGGGAGTCGGGAGACTGGAGTCTGGAGGAAGAGGGGGGATCGGATCTTTCTCCAGACTCCAGACTCCGGACTCCAACCTCATATGACCCGGAACGTGAGCGTCAACACGCTGGTGAACGTCCGCAGGTTCTCGATATGTTCGGGAGCGTAGATCGTCTTGAACTCGGTCTTGATGCAGGCGGCCAGCGGGAATGTTTCCAGGCGTTTGGCCCGGAACAGGTCGCCAATCTCTTCGGCCAGGGCGAGCAAAGGATCGAACGAGGCGTTCTGCTCGTTGCCGGGCTTCTTCTGGATGGCCACGTCGATGGCGATGTCCTGCTGAGACTGGCTGCGTGAGGCGGAGGCATTGACCACGCTGCTGGGAACGATAGTCACCTTGAGTGACTTCAGGTCGCTGACCTCGGCTCGTGGCAGGTACGCCCGTGTGGCAGTGACCGGCTGGCTCAACGTCGCGGTGTTCAGCGTCGCGACCACGGCATCAGCAATCTGCGTAATGACAGGCATCAGGTCTCGACCGCTCCCACATGTTTCGTCGTGATCCGCAGCGTCGTCCGGTACGGATCGGAGTACCGCCAATCCAGGACTTCGAATTCGCGGGGGCCTTCACGGATCAGGTCACCCCGCTCGGGCTCAGTCACTTGGCTGTTCAACACGAGGTCTGCGGCCAAGACCAGAAAATCGCGGTCGGTGAACTCAATTCGGACGACTTGGCCATCGTCGGCTTCATACTTCGTCCTACCAATCGTGGCCGGGACGGCAATCGACACGTCACTCCGGACGTACGTCACGGTCGTCGTGAGATGCTTCGTCCGCTGCAACTCTAGCCAAGCGGCCCCTTGCGCCAGCATGTCACCCATTACTGGCTCATCCGAATGCGGACCGTCGTGTCGGTCGTCGCAGCGGCCCTCGTGACCTTACCGATCTGCTTGTTCCCGGTGGCTGTGGCGGTGACCTGGTTGTTCGTGTCGTCCCAGTACAGGATCGTGCCGACCGTGTAGGCGACGTTCGTCGCCTTCAGGAAGTCGAACACTCCGAACACCGCCAGGGCACCTTGCACACCGGCTTTGATATCGAACCGGGCGACGGCGACCAGATCCCCCTGGACGATCACATCTCCGGATGAGACATCCGCGACCGGGGTGTGGTCGATCGCGGCACCTTCATGAGCAAACACAGCTTGTGGCATGGGAAGAGTTCCGAATCAATGAGGAAGGAGAATGACCATGACGACCGCCCGCAGGGACTAGGCAACACCCTTACTTTTCACGGCGGCTCGTTGGTCCTGCATGGCACACCCGAAGTCGAAGTAGCCGCGCCACTGCATGCCAAGTGTGTTGAAGTCGGTCTCGCCGCTCTCGATCGTCGGCACCCGCTTGCCCCGTAGGTAGGCGATCTCCATCGCGGCAACATCGTTCGGGTCGGCCAGCAGGTACCATGCCGTCGAGCTATTGCCGGGGATCGACGTGACACTGAGGTACGGCGAGCAGATCGGACGGAACTTCCCGGCGTGCGGGTTGTTCATTGGCTTGGCTTTGTTATTCAGTGGAACCTGATTGAGCGGCAGTTCTTTGAACAGCTGCTCGGCGGTGACCTTGAGTGAGGTCGGCACCAGAACCAGTGCGGGTTGCACCAGAATGGGCTTACCCTGCTTGTCGACGCGATCCAGGAATAACCGCTCCGCCACGGTCAGCGAATCGATGTCGAGGGCGGTATCGACCCCTTCGAAGTAGTTCTTGTTTCCCGCCGAGAAGAAGTTCCCCGGGTTCGCCAGCAGCAGCGTGAAGACCACTTCCTCCAGAGCCAGAGCGGACATCCGTCCGATGGCTCGGGGGATCTGGAGAAATGCTCCCAGGTCGTCGTTGATCATCATCTGCCGGGTCAGGGCGATCATCCGACCCCAGGTTTCCAGCTGGTTCGTGTAGGACTCTTCTTCGAGTCCCGCATGTTTGAGTTCTCCATCGGGGCCAACCTTCTGGAAGATCCCGGCAGCGGTCATGCGGTAACGAGTGACCTGCTTGAAGTCGTTGACATCGGTGGCTCCGCAGATCTCGGTCGCTACGGAGTTCACGGCCTCATACGTCGCCAGCATCGTCTTCGTGGCGACATTCGACAGAATCCCGGACAAACTGATCGTGGAGAACCCGCTGGAGCCTTCGATCAAGCGATCGTTGCCGACGAATGCGGCCCGAATTACATCGTTGTCGATCCGCCCCGGACGAACATGACCGCCAGAGGCGCGGATGACCTCATACAGCAGCATGTGCAGACCGGCCCCCGACAGTTCGCTGGACAAGGCCTGGTTCATGACCCGCTCGTCGTACCACTTCCCCACACGGCTCTCGGGGAGACCGGCAGCGATACACAGCGCTGCCTCCAGGCTTGCGCCCTTGCGGCCCGTGCCATCGTCGCTGAACAGCGGCTGGACCTGCGCCCGCTCAGCTCGCAGCTTCTCCAGTTCGGCCCGTGACAGATCCCAGCCTTGTGCGACCGCGCGAGCTTCGAGTTCGGGGTGTTTGTCGGCGAACAGGGCGGTGATGGCCGAGATCCGCTGACGCTCCGAGGACCAGCGGGCCCGCATCTGGTCGACCGGATCGGCAGGTGGGACAATGGGGGCGGGCGTGTCCGTGTTGCCAGCGCCGCTCACGGAGGTCTCGGACGCTGGCTCTTCGGATTCGCTTCCGCCATTGGCTTCGAGTTGCTCGTGCATGGCCCGCAGGTTGGCCACCTGCTTCTCCGACAACGTGGTCACTTCAAAGTCCTGAGCCGTCAGCCACTGTTCGAATTTCATGGAGAGAACCTCAATCTGGTTGTGAGAGTGGGAAGAACCGGCGGCCATTTGAGCCACCGTCTGGTCGTCGGCCCCGAGGGCGACGAAACTGACTTCACGCAATGTGGATGTGCGGGCGACATACAGCGGCCCGGTGAACTTGCGGGCATTGACCTCGACCGATTCGCCCCGGTCGACCAGAACCATCCGCTGGGCACTGGCTCCAATGGAGGCCTGCCAGGGGAACCCGTTGTCCCCGGACTCGCTGACCTCACGGGCGTGGTCGTTGGAGCCGGAGACCACACCGCCGAGCCGAATCGAGGCTCCATTGATGTCGATCGACTCGGTATGCCCGACGATGCGCGTGGTATCGTGGTCCCGCAGGATGGGCCGGTTCTTCGCGGGAATCTTCATCCCCGCCAAGTCGACCACGACCGGGAACGGGAAATTCGCCAGCAGCAGCTTGCCGCCGGTATAGGCGGTCATGCTGAACCGCCTCAGTTTCTTTGGTTCCGTTCCCTCGGGGCTGGCAGCTTCGAGCTGAAAGTCGCTCGATCCGCTCGCCTCGATGATCCGGAACTCCGCCGGAACTCTGTGTACGGGTTCAATCGGCGGGTACGGTTTCGTCCGCAGTTTCGGCATCCGAATCCTCGGGGTTCTGGTCAGACTTGTTGGAGTCCGGGGTGGTGGGATCTGGTGACTGGCCCGGCAGAGTCAGTCCCAGTTCATTCATCAGTTCCAACTCTTTGGCCCGCTGGCGGAGTTGGGTCTCCCAATCAAGACCGCGCCGGGCGTACTCGTCAGCATAGGTCGTCGTGTGATTCGCGAGACGCAAGGCTTGGGCACTCGATTCCTTGAGGGGGTCGACATGCTCATGACCATCAAAGAACCAGGTGTGGGGGACTTGTTCGAGGTTAGTCCGACTGATGAGATAACCTTGAATCAGGGCGGCTTCTGCCAGCCAAGCGTTCAAGATCCGGTCAAGAACCACGACTTCGAGATGGGCTTGTTCGACCCGAATCGCCTTGAAGTACATCTGGTGATCGAGTCGACCGGACGCATAGTTGTAGCCCGAGGAGTTGCCCGCCGAGATCGCGAACGGCATGTTCAGGCAGCGAGCGATCTCATTGAGAATCTCGCGTTTGAACTCGCCATAGGTCGTCGTCGGTTGTGATGCCTCCATCTGGGACATCTTCCAACCTCCGGGCATGGTCATCAGCATGCCGCGTTCGAGTTCGATGAGGTCCATCGGTTCGACGGATTCGGCTTCGCCGTTGGCTGGTGCATCGGTGTACAGCACTCCGCCGGGGATGGCGGCAATCTCAGCAGCGGTGATGACGGCCAAGGTGTACCGCCGAAGATGGGCGAACAGCGGCAGAGCGGGGGTGATGTCGGGCACGCCTCGGCCTTGGCCTGCGCGGTCCCGGCGGAAGTAGTGAATCACGTTCTGAGCCGGGACATGCTCGTAGTCGCCATAGAGCGTACCGGTGGGGTCACCGGGATGTTGCTTCAGAACGTGATACTCTGCTGGGTTGCCGTACTGGTCGAACACGATCCCATCCAGGGCATTCGGTTCGTTGCCAAACAGATCAGGTGTGGTGACCTGATCGGCTTCGATCAGCTTCAGGTCAAGTTGGACCGGCGTCGGCAGAGCTGGGTTATTGATCAGAGTCGCGAACCCCTCACCGTCTGAGGCCCGCGACATCCGCAGCGTGCGGAGCATCTCGGGGAGACCGACCGCTTTGGACCAGGCCATCCATTCCTGTTCGATTTGCCGGTTGACTTTCGCGTTCTCGGTCAGCATCTGGAGACGAGGACCGGTACCAATCACATCATTCGCCAGTGTGAGGACAATCCCCCGAGCGTAGCTGTTGTTCGCGACCTCGTAGCGGGCCCGATTCCGCAGCAGTCGACGCACATCCGGGTTGTTGGCCGCATTCGCCGACAGGTTGTCGGCATTGGCCCAATGACGCCGGTTCTCGTCGTTCGTCACCGCCGCGTCGTATCGCGCCCGAATCAGCCGCAGGGCTTGAGCCACATGCGGCGGAGTCGGGGGCGTGGGCGGAGTCCAGAGTGATTTGAGCCATGTGAGCAATGTCAGGAAGCCCCTGGGGGAGCGAGTTTTGAAAATCGGATGCCGCGAGATTTCGATTTCGCAGCCTGCTTCGACGCCAGAAAACGTTCTGCCGCGATCTGGTCGGGGAGTGAGTGTTGTTTCACGCCCCCGGAATCGCCATGGGCTTCAGCAGGGCCGGAGGCGTTGTCTCGAATCGCCTGTTCGAGTGAGCTGTCAGGAAGTGACATTTTGTGTCCCTCTACTATTAGGCTTTCCATTTTTTGCCCGTTTTGGCGACACGGAATTTTCGGAATTCCGAAAATAGTTTTCCGGTCTCAAGACCTCCGGCGTCGACGTAGATCGGAAAGCTTGAGCCGAACTGTGTTTACAGATCGAGTCACCGAATCGTCTGCCAGAAGGCTCACTCCCAGAATCGACGCCGCGACCGCACACCCGACAATCCCGTCCAGCCAATGGTTGTCCGGCTGCCCGGGACGGGGCTTCCATTCGTCGACCGTGCGTCCACGTCCCTCAGTGCGGACGCGATACTCAGCGGTGAGGTGTTCGGCGAACAGGCGGTGCGGTTCCGGCTTCTGACCGAACAGGGCGAGCGAACCTTTGTCGGCCATCGCCACAGCCAGCCTCGCGAACACGAACGACTTCCAGAAGTTCGTGTCGAACGACACGTGCCGGACCGCCCGCTTCCCCATCACGCCGGGGATACGCCAGTTCAGACCGACGCGGTCGCCGGGGCGCCTCTTGTAGTCGGCGAACGGCAGACTCGACGCTCCCACGAACCGCCCGTGGCTCGGGAGTAAGAGCGCCGCGTGCGGCGACTGGCGGCAGAACTGGTACACCACATCAGTCGAAGTGCCCCAGTTGGCGTCGATCAGGCAGCGTTCAATCCGCAGCGAGGCTCCATCTTCGCGGTGCCACTCTCGGGCTAGCTGACGCTCGGTGAGGGCCTGCAGCCCCGCATAGATCGCCCCTTCGAGGCCCGTCCCCGGCGTCACACTAGCCAGAGTCTTTGTCACATCTCGCAACGAGAAATACGAGCGCTGAGGATCGGGCCAGGCTCCGTACTCCAGCACCGTTCCGCTGAACTCCTCGGCCCAGGCACAGATCACGTAGAACAGCACCTTCTGCTGCACGTCGATGAACATCGTCAGGTGCTGGCACCCCAGCGGCACCCGTCCCTTGGGCAGCCCGTTGAGCTTCGCGGCGATCTGGTCAGCGGTCAGCTCGTTCTCGTCCGCCTGCACCTCCGGCAGCGGCTCGTTCTGGTATTCCGCCCAGAACGCTGCTTCATCCTGAAGTTTCAGATTCATGGCGTGCTGGATCGCCGACAACTCGTCGTAGTTGAACCGCACCGGCCAGGCGATTACCGATCCCGCGTCCATCTCTAGCTGATGCTGGCGGTAGAACGCGGTCGCTCCCACTCCGCCGTCCTCGTTCCGCAACCCTTCAGCCCGGATCTCGGCGTACCGGTCCCACAGCTTCGTGTCTGTGGGGAACGAGTAAACCATCCGGGTGCGTTGGCCCTGCCACTGCGGATGGTGGTCGCGGTTGAGAATCCGGTCGGCCATGTCTCCTGGACGGATGACCGTGCAAGGCATGATCCCGGAGATCTTCTGCCCAGGACCGGCAAGTCCCAGGACGGCCCCCGCCAAGATACTCTCGCGCTGCTGGCACTGAGAAATCGACCGCGCCGACTCATCAGTTTGCGGGTCGTCCCCTCCCACCACCCGTGTGGAACTCGATTCAAAAAAAGAACGGAGGTCAGCGTGCATGACGATGACCCCCGTTTTCGTATCTGGAAAGACCTCGATGCGGTCGACGTAGGCTTCGACCAGCTGGCGGTCGGGAAGGTCGACCGTGGTCTTCTGGGCCAATTCCTCCAACGTTTGGAGTTGTTCTTTGGCCCAGGCCCGAAGCTCCCGTTCTGTTGGCAATCCATCTGGTTTTGATTGTCGCGTGGCGAGCTTGGCAGTCAGTGCATCGCGTTTGGCTTTCAGGTCGATCAGCACCTTGCTCAGGTCATCCAGCCCCTCGAAAGACAGATCCGCCAGCATGCCCACCGTTGTTTTGATGCGGCGGTTCAGCTGTTCCAACTCGCGTTCCATATCGGGCGAGCGTTTCGATGCGGCGGTGGGAGCGAGGACCGACTTCACGAACGCATCGATCGCTTTGCCCATCGTCGCGCGGTCTTTGAAGATCACCTTCCGGATGGTCTCCAGAAGGAAGGCGTCGAATGGGACACCGGGGATGTTGATGAGTCCGCAGACCCCCTTGCCGTAGCGATGGTAGCCCGCACAGGTGTACTTGCGATATTGGTCGCCGCAGCGCGGATCGCGAACCGTGGTGAAGCTGTAGCCGCACCGTTTGCAGACGAACAGCGTTGATGACATCGTTCTGCGAACGGATCGGGCTTTACCGGCCCGCTCCCGGTTGTTGGCTCGCATGCGCGTAGCCGCCTCGAAGGTCTCCTTGCTGACCAGAGGTTCATGCACATCCTCGACGATCATCCAGTCGGCCTGCGGATTGAGTTTCGTGCCTCGTTCCTTCTTGGGCCGCAGCTTGCCTTCAACGTCCATGCCGAACAAAGCCCCGCTGGTCCGCTTGTTGTAGACGATGGCCCCCCGATAGACCGGACATCGCAGCATCATGGCAATATTGGCGGGGTTCCAAATCGAGCCCCTCATGGCGGGAATGCCCTCGTTGTTTAGAACCTCGGTGGTGTATTTGATTCCGTACCCCTTCGAGCAGAGATCAAAGATGCGGCGGATCACAGCCACTCGATCCGGCGTGCTCGGTGAGTAGCGGACGATGTCCCCCTTGGCCTTCGCTACATAGACATCGCTGGGAATCGCGCGGACCAGTTTGCCATCCGGCCCGAACTCCTGCTTGCTGCCATCGGCCATCCACCGCAGCGTTCGCAGCACCTTGCCATCGGGCGTCAGGTGCTGTTTGTCATATCCATAGGGCGGTGGCCCACCCGGCGCGCTCTTCCGCTCCTTGATGTTGCTGATCTGTCCGCGTATCGAATCGCGGGCCAGCTTGATCGAGTACTGGCGGGCATGCCAGGACTTCACGCCTTGGATAAGTTCGCCTTAGTCAACTTCGGGTATCCCGTCAGCGGTGA
>QWPB01000159.1 GCA_003671275.1 Planctomycetota bacterium
ATTTCGTGATGCGACCGACGAACTGGGAATGACCGACCAGATTGGAAAAGGACTGGCAGTGCTTGCGGCTGATTTCAATCAGGATCAGATCCCTGAAATCTATGTCGCCAACGACATGACTGCCAATTTCCTGTACACAAGGAACTCTAACGATCCATCGGTCTATGACGACGTGGCCGTGCCCAGTGGCTGTGCTCAAAGCGGTGAAGGGATGAATGAAGCCAGCATGGGGATTTCCTGTTCTGATTTTGACCTGGATGGGCTCCCTGACCTCTACTTGACGCACTACTACAATATGCAGAACACCCTCTACAAGAATCACGGGGAGTTGCAATTCGAGGATGTCAGTCGCCGGATGCGCACCGCACAGACAGGGTTTCCGTTTCTGGGCTTTGGCACACTGACCATCGACTACGATGGCAACCGTTACCCGGATCTATTTGTAACCAATGGTCATGTACTGGGGCCAGCGGTTCAGCCAGACCGCATGACACCTCAGTGGTTGTACAATCACCACGGACAGCATTTTGAGGATATCACCCGTCGACTGGATGGGTACTTCCAGAAGACCTGGCTGGGGCGTGGTGCCGCGTCGGCGGATTTCGACAACGATGGCGATCTCGATATTGCCGTCACGCATCTGGATGACCCCGCAGCGCTCTTGCGTAATTCAACAAAGACCGGCAAACGGTTCATTGGGTTCGACTTGCGGACTCGCGAGCGAATCATCCCATGTGGTTCCCGGGTCACGGTCACGTCTCGTCTCGGGACGCATGGCCCGACTGTCGTACAGAGCCAGTCTTTAATGCTGGGAGGCAGTTATCTCTCATCCAGTGACCCCCGGATCGTCTTTCCCGTGGATCATCAGGCGGACTCTGTTGACGTACAGATTCAATGGAGTTCCGGAAAGGTCGAGGAGTTCCCGGCCATGTCTCTGGATCGATACTGGCACCTCGCAGAGGGAGCCCAACCATGGTAGATCTACCGATGCCCGAGGTAACCACTACCGCTTCGGCAGTCCAGATTCGCCGGAGGCGTTTTCTATTGGGATTGGCCGTCACAATCGTCGTGTGCCTGGGAGGAGGCGCGGTCCAATGGCTGATTACCGGATTACAGACTGCCCAGGAAGCACTTCATCGCCGAGACTTCAAACGCGCGCGTCGGGCCGCGGAACGTTACCTGTGGATAGCGCCCGGCAGTTCGACAGCCCGGATTGTTGCCGGAAATGCCTATTTTCAAGATGACTCGCTGAATCCAATGGTGGCAGCTGACAACGCTATTCGCCACTTCTCGCAGGTTCCGGATGATTCTCTGGAAGGTCCGGTGGCCCGCCTGCTGGAGGGACGGGTGGTGTTTTTGGTGCGTCAGGAGCCCGCACATGCGGAACGTCTCCTGCGGCGTTCGATTGAGCTGAACCCTCATCAGTTTGATGCCCACTACCTGCTTTGGCAGGTGTACAACATGACCGAGCGGTTCTTTGACAGTGAACCGATGTTTCGAGAAGCCTACCGGCTGTGTCCCCCGGAGCAGCGGGCTTATCGACTCCGGGAATGGTACTCCAGTCAGTTCACCCCGCTCTCCGCAGCCAGCCAGATCGACTTGATGATGGGCTTTCGAGTGGAGACTGAAGTCCCCAGCGAGGAAGTCGCACTGCGGCGACTCTCTGCGTTTCATGAATACGAGCCCACAGAACCCGACACCGCAGCAGCCTTGGCTCAATGGCATCTCCGAAACGAATCTCGAGAGACAGCACTGCAAGTCCTGGACGCCGTCCCGGACCGCGCACAAGCTCGTCGCAGCCGCTTTTTCCATGCGACGTACATCGAGACACTGATCGAGGTGGGGCAAACACAACGGGCCACGGAAGAATTCTCCCAGTGGACCGGGCCCAAAGAGGGGTACCAATATTACCGAATCGCGGGAATTCATACTCAGGAGATATTGGGACAACCTGCCAATGCTGTTCCCTTGTTGCGGAAAGCTGCGGAAATCTGGCCGGGGCCATCGGATTGGTTGCTACTCAATCGTCTCGCCCGATGCCTGGCCTTGAGTGGCCAAAAACAAGCATCGCAGCAGATTCAAGCGGAGGCCAAACGGATTGAGGGAATGACCGATCTCACGTTTCATCAATCCGTACGACAGGCTTTCAGTCAACTGGAAAATCCTGAAGGACTAGAACCGGTCGTCCGATTTTATGATTCCTTTCAGCGAACGTGGGAAGCCGAAGAATGGCGGTCGATTATTGCAGGCTTGAAAAAAGAGGGCTCACCACAGAAAGTATTGGAAGCTTCCGATTGATTCCGTTAAAGTCTGTTTGTGTTATCACGTTTCCATCACCCATTGAGAGAGGATCGACATGAAACTCTGGCTTGCACTCCTGCTTGCGTTGCCACTTCCAATGATGAGTGGCTGTACCGGTCAAAAGGAAGTTCCCGCGTTGACCGAGCCGGGGAAAGACCCTCCTGCCGAGCAGCAGAAGAACTGGATGGACGAAAGTCGCAATCGCGGCGGTGCCCCCAAGAATTCGAAACCAAAACCCGCCGACCCCATGAAGTAGGCGTGAAGAAGTTGTGGCGACCATGCCCGAACTTCTCCGCCTGAACTTCTCCGGACCCAAACTCCTTCTGGAATCCCAGAAGGAGTTTTTTATTCACGACTCTTTGTTGGTCAAAGTGTCGGTCGAAGTCCCATCGGACGGAGAGTTCGGAAGAGATTCTGACTAAGGTGAAGCAGGGGAGGCAGAACTACCGGGGTCCGATTCGGCAGCCGCCTCTTCGGCAGGACGACCCGGTGGACGTTGCCTCACTGCTTTCTCTCCCACCACTTCCAGAATGAAGTGATTCTGGCTGGGATCAGAGGTCACCAGAATCGATAGCGGGGTTGTCTCCGGCTTCAGATACTCGGTCGGAACAAGGGGATCGGTCGCCATTCCCGGTCCATAAGAAGCCACAATGATCTTGTGAGTGCCCGGGACTGCGCCTTGTTTTCCGTTCGTGATCAGTTCGAAATTGCCGTCGCTGTCAAAGGCCCCAATCGCCGATTCCCGGGGGTAATCGACATGCCGGGTCATGACAGCTCCGATGGTCACAGGTTTGCCGTTCCATGTGACACGTCCTTTGGCCATCACGTAGCTCAGCGGGCGGTTGGCCAGATACTCATTGACCAGCAAGCCCAAGACAATCAACACAAAGATCCCCGCCACGGTGCCCAGAATGCGGCCCAGATGAATTCCTCCGGCAGTCTCCGGCAGCTTCCCTTCGGTTGACGATGTCGATTCGCGAGGAGTTGAATTCATGCCGCACCTGCTTCAAGGAATGGGAACAACCGGTCACATCATCTACGGTCACCGTCAAAAATCAATCTGAGAGCGACTGTCCAATCCAATTATCGATCGCTTGAATCAATAGCCACTCTCACCGAGAGCCCCTTGTTCCAATGTTCGATCTTGTGATAAATTCAAGAAAGCGGTTGCGACACGTCAAAGGCTCCCACGCGGTTTCGCATTATGGCATTCCAAGGGGAAAGTAATCCGACGAATCGATCGATTCGTCGGCCTCCTTCACCCAGGCTGCGTCGACTTCTCATACAGACGGGCACAGTGCTGGTGTTTGTCTGTGGAGGGCTGTTCGGTGTGGTCTGGTGGGAAGAGCGATTGGTGCGAATGGCGGCAAGCCATCTACGGAACGGGGATCTAATTCAGGCATCCCAGTCGATCGACGAATTCCTGATCGATCATCCGGATCATGACCGAGCCTTGGCCTTGAAGGCCCGCGTCCTGGTGGAAGAGGGGCAACCTCGTCAGGCGATCAGCCTGTTTGAACAGGTGGGGGCCTCAGACCCCCAGGATTTGCACGCATGGGCCAAGGCGCTGCTGCAGATCGAACAGTGGAGTGCAGCACTTCCGTTGTTGAAACTCGTTGAGCAAAGCGGAATTGACCGCGCGGACACACTCCACGAGTTGGCAGCTTGTCGGATGAAACTTGGAGATGTGGACAAGGCTCTGCAATCGGCGGAGGAATTCTCAAAGCAGCCCAACTGCGAGGCTCGTGGCCAATTACTGATCGGTACAATCCACCAGCAGCGGGGAAACCTGCGAGCCGCCGCATCCGCGTGGGACCGAGTGCTCAAATTGACGCCGGAGATTGTCGATCTTCAGATTCCCCCGGAAGAATTCTTTCGAGAGTACGGTCGCGTACTTTTGGCCTTGGGAGAGCCGTCGCTGGCGGAAACATATCTCAATCGAAGCTTATTGCTCCAGCGGACGTCAGGTTCACTGGTGTCACTGGGAGAGGCTCAGTTTCAGCTGGGAAGGGAGGCCGATGCCCAGCGCAGTTTTGAAGAAGCCCTCCGCGATGAGCCACATTCCGTACCTGCTCGAAAGGGGTTGGCCAATCTGGCTCTTGCCAAAGGAGACGCCCAACGTGCGGTGGAGCTACTTCTCCCCCTTGAGAACTCGGGAGTCCTGACGAGTGAGATCGCATTCTTGCTTCAACGGTGCTACGTGCGTTTGAAGGATGAGCCCGCCGCCAAACGTTGGCAGGAACGCGCCGACCAGTGTCGTAAACAAGAGAACATTCGATCAGCCGCCGACCAGATTTTACGTGACACTCCCGATTCGAGCTGGGCCACGGTCATTCGCGCGTACAAGTATGCCAATCTGGGAAACTGGACTGAGGCTGAAACGCTGCTCAAATCTCTGGATCAGGCTTCACAGTCACAGCCTTTTATCCGTGATCTGGCAGAGGCCGTTCAGGCCCGCAGTGAGTTGCCCTCACTGCAAGGACTTCCCATCCGAGACCACTAGCCCAGGAGTATCTGCGTGACACTCCCGCAGGCGGTGATCAGAAAATGGATCCTCTTTCGGCTGTCCGCAGTGCTAACCATTCTGGCGATGGCCGGGTGTCAAAAAGCCGCCACCGAGATCGAATCACAACGCGAACCGGATCGCATCCTCCAAGTTCACGCGGCGGACTGGGGAGAATTTGTCTTCCAGGAAAAGCCCAGTACCACGGGCTGGGTGGCTTTTCCTGCGGATGTTACGGCGACGGATTACACCAGTGCGGTTGATCCCCGGGCGCTGGGAATCGTGCCCGCTAAGGAATGTGCCGAATGTCACGCAGAATTTGTTCGAGGTTTTATCGAGACGGCACATGCCCGAACGATGCGTCGGGCAACCCGCGAATCTGTCCTGGGCGACCTCACCGCGCCACACAATCGGATCCAGACCGGTCGTCCGGGATTTGAGTTTGAAACACTCGAAGTCGCATCGCACATCGTGCATCGTCTGCATAGCCGCGAACCGGGGATACCAGCAGTGCTGGAGGTGCCCGTTGCCTTTGCGGTCGGTAGCGGAAATCATGGTCAGAGTTTTCTGGCATGGCACGGGGATCAGTTGTGCCAGACCCCCGTGAGCTTCTTGACAGAAGCCAACTGCTGGGGCAATTCTCCAGGAACTTATGTCGATGGCACTGCGGATTTCTCACGACCGGCAACCTCCCGGTGTCTGGATTGCCACAATACCTGGTTCGCCCACGCACCGGGTTCTGTCAATCGATACGACAAGGGACACTTTGTCATGGGGGTATCGTGTGTGCGTTGCCACGGTGCGGCACGAGATCACGTCCGTTACCACCAGCAGTTCCCCGCCGATCGTCAGGCCCAGGCCATCATCAATCCACGCGGCCTGTCGCGGGATCGGGCCAACGAAGTCTGCGCCCAGTGTCACTCCGGGGGCGGTGAACTGCGGCGTCCCGCCTTTACCTATCAGCCAGGAGAACCATTGGAAAAATGGATTGCCTTAAACATGCAGGCCGACGCCCCCAGTAATGACGACCCGCATAGCGCGAATCAGCTGGGCCGAATGATGCGCAGTGCCTGTTATCAGCGAAGCGAAACATTGACCTGCATGGACTGTCACGATCCCCATCGCCAGGAACGAGGACGTACCGAATTGTTTTCCGAACGTTGCCAAAATTGCCATCAGGTCGCAGATTGTGGACTGTCGGTAAAGTACAATGACAAGCTTTCGCAACGGTGTGTGGAGTGTCACATGCCCTCCCGTCGAGATGTCGAAGTCACATCGCGCAACGCAGGGGAGTCTGTCATGCCGTTGCTGAGAGATCATCTAATCGGAATCTGGCCCGATGTCAGTCGCACCATTGAGAACGAATTGGGTGCTCCCCAGCCCTGATATGGCCTGGCTTCAGGCGGGTGTACAGGGGATCTGGAGCCTAGCTGGCTGCATCCTGATAGGGGGATGCAGCCCATCATCCAGTATGCCGCCAACGCCTGCGGCCACGCACTCGGCAGCAACAAAGTCGTTGGATAACCAACCGGAGCAAGCCCTGGGAAGCCGCTTTCCGGTCAGCCCGCACTACCAGTTCACCTCGGTACTGGCTGAGTCGCAAATCGATTTCCAGCACGAGAGCGGCGACAGTCTGACGAAAGCGTTTCCAGCCGCCAATGGAAGTGGAATCGGAGTATTTGATCTGGACCGTGATGGGCAACGCGATCTTCTGTTTCTTACGAATAATCAGTTCGAGCCCGATCAGTCGCGGCACGCCAACCGCTGCTACCGAAACCTTGGATCATTCCGATTCGCGGATGTCACGAGCCAGTGCGGACTGGGACACGTCGGACACTCCGCAGGGGTGGCGGCGGGAGACATCAACAACGATGGCTTCGTCGATCTCTACGTCACCTGCTATGGCGAGAATCAGTTGTATGTGAATTGTGGCGACGGGACGTTCGAAAACGTTTCCAGGTCATCAGGGACAGCGGACAAGCGGTGGGGAACGAGCGCGGCCTTCCTGGATATCGAGGGAGACGGGTTGCTGGATCTGTATGTGGGAAACTACGCCCGCTGGACGCCGGAAGAGAGTGCCTTTTGCGGCGATCACAAACGACAGATTCGAATGTATTGCAGTCCGAAATCCGTGGTGCCGGAAAACGATATTTTATATCGCAATCAAGGCGATGGATCGTTTGCCGATGTCTCTGAGAGTTCCGGCATTCTGGCCACAACCGGTCGCAGTCAGGGCGTTCTGACGCTTGACATCAATGACGATAGTCGTACCGACATCTACGTCACAAACGATCTCAATCCGAACTCCCTGTGGATCAACCAGGGACAAGGACATTTTGAGAATCAGGCCAACGCCGTGGGAGTGGCCTACGACCAGAATGGAGCGGCTCAGGCCGGAATGGGTGTCGCAGCGGCAGATGCCAACCGCGATGGACGACTCGATCTGTTCGTGACGAATTTCGAAGGAGAATATAATGCGTACTACGAACAGGATGCGAGCGGATTCTTTAACGAAGTCAGTCAGCTGCGCGGCTTGGCCGCTGCAAGCCTCCCCTGGATTGGATGGGGGACTGTTCTGACGGACTTCGATCTGGATGGCTGGCCGGATGTCTTCGTGCTCAACGGGCACACCGACAACAACATGCATGAAATGGGAAGAGAGGGGAACTATGCACAGCCAGCTCTACTTTGGCGTAACGAGCGAGGCCAGTTTACGCCGGTGACTCCGCACGACAGCCCATTCTTTCTTCAGACTCATCCGGGACGAGGAGTGGCGTGCGGAGATCTCGACAATGATCTTGATGGGGATCTGATCTGCAATCAGCAGGATCTCCTACCGGACATCTTAAGGAATGACTGCCCGCACTCCGCGGATCGAGTCGTCCTCCAGTTGGAATTAGTCGGAACCGAATTCAATCGAGAGGCCATCGGGGCCATGGTGTATGTTGAGTCCGGGGAATTGAAGGTGATGGAACAGGTCAAGAGCGGCGGCAGCTATCTGTGTGCTAACGACTCTCGGTTGACGGTGGTGATCCCCAGCGCTGACAAGGGTGCGGTGGGCCAATTCCAGATTCGCTGGGGAGAAAACAGTTCCACGGTCGTCGAGCTGCCGCTGGTATCGGGCCGGGCCATCATTCGGGGCAACCGGGTCTACCCACTCCCTCACGAAGGCCGCTGAAAAAACACTGACGTGCTCCAATGCTTGGCATGCGAGTCGATTCTTGTAACGAAAGAACAGGCGACTCAAGCGATATCCGTGTACGCCGTTATAGCTGATGTCATCGTCATCATCAGAGCCATTCCAAAGCCCGCTTCACGGACCGCTCTGGGGTAAGACTCCAGACCCCATGGATCAGAAAACGGGGAGCTGGCAATTGGAGAAGGCTCCTGCTCTCGCATCCCGGGATTGACTGAATCCTCCGTCCGATTACACTCTTGTTGCGAACCGCAACGAATTCCATGTGTCCTGTCCGAACCATGACTCACACGATTGATCTGTTGGGCCTACTGCTCCTTGCTTCCTTCGGGAAGTCTTAGGCCGGTTGGCGAACGCCTTGCGATTCCCCCTCAGCCTTGAGACTCTCCCGGAGTCTCGGGGCTGATTTCGTTTCTGAGCGAGCGGCAGACGTGAGACTGCCGAGTCCTCGCCGCGTCCACTGTCACACCACTCCCCCGACTTACGTCGGGGGCTCGCTGGGAACTGAACCATGTCCGACACGATCACGATCTTCGACACCACGCTCCGTGACGGCGAACAGTCGCCCGGATGCAGTATGACGACTCCCGAGAAGCTGGAGATTGCGAAGGCGCTGGTCGAATTGGGCGTCGACGTGATCGAGGCGGGGTTCCCGATCGCTTCACCGGGAGATTTCGAGGCGGTGACGCAGATCGCGAACACTTTCGGCAACCAGACGACCATCTGCGGCCTGGCCCGCTGCCGAACCGAAGACATCGACCGGGCCTGGGACGCACTGAACGGGGCTCAGAACGTCCGCATCCATGTCTTCTTGGCCACCAGTGCCATCCATCGCGAGTTCAAACTCAAGATGGCCAAGGAGGAGATCGTTCGCCGAGCCGTTGAGATGGTGAAGTACACCTGCGACAAGATGGCCTCGCGCTCGGACATCACGACCCCCAACGTCGAGTTTTCCCCTGAGGACGCCGTTCGTACCGAACTCGACTTCTTGACGGAGGTCGTCGAGAAGGCGATTGACGCCGGGGCCACCACCGTCAACATCCCCGATACCGTCGGCTATGCCACGCCGAACCACTATTTCAAGGTGATCTCCCATCTGAAGCAGCATGTCCGCAACATCGACCGGGCGGTCATCAGCGCGCACTGTCACGACGATCTCGGTTTGGGGGTCGCCAACAGCCTCGCGGCCATTGAAGCGGGAGCCCGCCAGGTCGAATGCACGATCAACGGCCTCGGCGAGCGGGCCGGGAACGCCGCCCTCGAAGAGATCGTGATGGCCTTGCGTACCCGTAAGGACTACTACGGCATCGAGTCACGAATCAACACGCCGCGTCTCTTCCCGACCAGCCGGCTCGTATCCAGCATCACCGGCATGAAGGTCCAACGGAACAAGGCCATCGTCGGCCAGAATGCCTTTGCCCACGAGGCGGGCATTCACCAGCATGGCATGCTGCAATCGCGGGAGACCTATGAAATCATGCGGCCCGCCGATGTCGGCTACATCGGCCAGAACATCGTGCTGGGCAAACACAGCGGACGACATGCCTTCCGCTCGCGGTTGATCGAACTTGGCTATCAACTCGATGATGCGACCGTGCAGAAGGTGTTCGACGACTTCACCGCCCTGTGCGACAAGATCAAGGAGGTCAGTGACTCCGACATCATCGCCCTGATCGAGAACCGCTCCCAGGCCACCCAGGCGATCTGGTCCCTCAGCAGCTTCAACGCCACCGCCGGCACCGGCTCGCTGCACACAGCTGCGATCGAGGCGACGCACCGCGATGGCCATAAGGTGCAAAAAGCGGCGACCGGCGATGGCCCGATCGACGCGCTGTTCCGTTGTCTGGAGGAGATTGCCGGGATCAAGGCCAAGCTCAAGGATTACACCGTCCGCAGCGTCTCCAGTGGGACCGAAGCCCTGGGCGAAGCCAGCGTGGAAGTCGAGTACCACGAGCGTGCCTTCCACGGCAAGGGCGTGAGTACCGACATCATCGAAGCCAGCGCGTTGGCGTACCTCAACGCTCTCAACAAGGTGCTGTCGAGCCAAGACGGCAAAGCGATCCACCCGCAACACGGGGTGTGAGGAGAACTCTGAATCCCGTTCCTCACTCTTTCTGTTCCCATTTTTCTGTCGGCATCCTGTTCTGCTTCTTTCCAGCAGAAAGTGGAACGCGAAAGACGAAGAACGGACCCGGGCAGAGTGACTTGTGCCGGATACGGTCTGGACCGGTGATGCAGGTGCCGCCAACGGGCGACCGCCCCCGAAAACACTCGCACCGACTCGGATATTGGCGGGCGTAGCATTCTCCGATAGACTCAACCGCTGGTCATATCCCACGGGAGTTGGAAGGATGCTGAATTTTCTGCGTCATCCCGGTCATCTCGGAGAGGGGCTTTCCCGGCGGGCGATTTTGCAGGTCGGCAGCCTGGGGCTGGCGGGGACGGGACTGGCGAAGGCGGTTCGAGCGGAACCAGTCGAGCGGGAGATGCCCCCGGGATTCGGACGCGCCAAGCGCTGTATCTTCATCTATCTGTTCGGAGCGGCCCCGCAACACGAGACGTTTGACCCCAAGCCGGACGCGCCGAAAGAGATTCAGGGCGAGCTGCAAGCCATTTCCACTTCGATTCCCGGTGTGGCCGTTTGCGAAGGGCTTCCGCAGACCGCCCGTATGGCCGACCGGCTCAGTATCGTGCGGTCAATGACTCACCCGTATCCGCTGCATGGGGCGGCGTATGCGATGAGTGGACTTCCGGTTTACACCACGGACATCGAAGC
>QWPB01000013.1 GCA_003671275.1 Planctomycetota bacterium
ATCGGACTAGCCCGTGTACTGTGCCAGCGGGAGAAGTTTGAAGAAGCCGCCACACTCATCAGTGAACTGGAGAAACGCGGTTTCTTGGAACCAGAGGCCGAAGCCATCAAAGCGAAAATCGAGCTGCATAGTGCCGCAGCGGAATCAGGGACCGTCGAAGAAGCCCGCAAGGCTGCTCTGGCAAGCCCGAACGACTTCACACTCAAGCTGCATTTGGCGGAAGCCCTGGGCGGCGCTGGGCGGAATACCGAATCGCTGGATATCTGCCTGGAGATTATCGAAGACGGGGCGGGCCCGGTACGAGATCAGGCGAAAGACATCATGATCCGAATCATGACCACGATGACCGATGTGCTGGTCACAACGAACTATCGGCGAAAACTGGCGACGGTCTGGTATTGATCTCGCTGCTCGGGCTACGCGGAATCGGCCATCGCGTCCGGACGGTGGGGGTGCTAGGGGCCAAACAGGTTGCACGGTTTGTGCGTCCCGCCTTCACCCCCCGCCGATTGCCGCCAGAAAGTGGACCTCACTAGAGGGGGCCACCTCCTGCATCAGTCCGCGCAGACTGACGGTCGAATCGATCGAAACTGCCAGCCCCGCGCGCAGCTTGTCCTCTTCCCGCAGACGCCCCTTTAAGGCGGGAAATCGCTGCTCCAAGGCCAAGACAAGTTCCCGCACGGTAGCCCCCGGCAGCTCCACCTCACGAAGACCGTTCGCCGCGAGCCGCAATGACGCCGGGATGAAGACTTTGGGCATGATGTGGGCCGCTCCTGTAAATGATTACACCGGCGCGGGTCGAACAGCACAACGGGCTCCAACGCACCTTAGATGATTATCACCATCTTGGTGCCATTTCAGAAATGGTCATCAAGAAAGACTAGACAGGAATGTCTGCCCCACGGAATCCGTGGCACCGACATTCCTGTCTGTGCGAACCGAAAAAAATTCCGAATCAGCTCGATGGTTCTGCAAACAATCAGGCGCACGGCTTGCAGATACCACACAAAGAAACTCGGGCGATGGCGTTGCGTCAACAGCTTGCGTCTTTGAGAACCGCATTCAGGATTCAGCTCATGTCAGAACTTGATCGGGGTCTCATGCTGGCGGGAATGATTCTTGTCAGTGGGGCACTGACGATGGGAATCGCATGGCTGGCTTACCGCATCGGACGCGACCATGGACTCCGCTGCCGGAGCGCACGGCTGGATCGCCTGTACTCCGAAGTTGACCTGACGAATACCGTATGGACGCTTACCGACACGAGCCGACCTCCAGCGCCCAACTACGGCGGTCAAATCAAGTTGCAACAACACGGCAGCCGTTTGTTGGCCGAAGGATTCGACCTGCATGCCCAGCGGTGGTCTGCGGAGGGTGTGGTCTTTCGTCGGGGAATCCATCTGCTGTTTACCGAGCATCACGGTCGGGGCCTGGCGGTCGGTTCACTGCACCTGACACTCGATGCCGACGGCCAGTCGATGACGGGAATGAAGAGTGCCTGGAAAGGCGGAAATGGACACGGAGCCATCACCACGGTGACCTGGACATTGAGAGCTGCATCCCATGACCAACCCTGGATTCTCCCTTCAGCGGACGATGCCAAATCCCCACATGGGGTGTCAACAGAGGCGTTTTCACCACATGCTCGCCCCATGTTTCGCCCCATTGACAAGGCGAATACGGATGTTGTCGAACACATATCCAGCGTGATCGAGTGATTCCAGCCCCGCAGAATCGGCATGGCCGTTCCATTCCGCACCAAAGGAAGCCGAGCCTCGCTGGAATCCCGGAAATCTGGTCAACCCGTACACGAGTTGCTTAACCCCCGTTCCTGCGAGAGGAGTGGTCACTCAACCACCCGATCGAACCTTGTCGTGCCCTAGTCAAAGGAAGGCATCATGTTCGGAAGTAAGAACACTCGTTCGAAGTCAGAGCCCGCCGCGATTCCTGCGGTGGCTCCCAAAATCTCCGCTCCGGTCAAGGAAACCGTCATGCCCACGAATCGCAACTACATCTCGGCTGGCACCGTCATTGAGGGAAACATTGTCTCTCATGAGGACCTGCACCTCGATGGCACCGTGAAGGGTGACATCAAGACAACGGGTCGCCTGATCCTCGGCAAAGACTCCAACATCGAGGGAAACATCCTCGCATCCGAAGCCGAAGTCGCGGGCCGCATCACGGGAACGGTGGAATCGAAGGGATTGCTCACCATTCGCGCCACCTGCAAGATCTTCGGCGACATTGTCACCAAGAGCCTGAATGTCGAGTCCGGTTCGTCGTTTAACGGTCGGTGCAAGGTCGGTGGCGAAACCGAATCACACGCACAAAACACAGCCATTCCGCGAGCGGCAGCCCCGGCGGCTGCCGCGACAGCGAACGCTTACGCCAAGGTGTAACTCGACCTGCTCGGGGTTGAGACTAAGCCTGACAATCTGATCCGTCGAACCTCTCGTGCCTTCCCGAGGTTCGACGCGATCAGAAGACTCGTCCCAACGGATTGCGTCCGAAGGACAGACAAAAGGGGATACCGTGCCACGAAACGTCGTGGAACTCGAACAACAACTGCGGTCGCTGCAAAGCGAACGTGAGGCCCTGGTTCTCGACATGCGGCGTCTGGGCGAGCAGCTACGGCAGCGGGCACTGATCCGAAATGAACATTCGATCGCGGACTTCAGCGGCTATGGAGACCGTCACCGCCAACTGCAAGTCGCACTGGATCTCGATCAGACCGGCGCCGCGATCTGGTCCGAATTCGAATCTCGAATCAACATGCTGCACCGGGTGACAATGGCACTCGCCACTGTGCGACCGCTTCGACAGCTGGCGATGACTGACGGAGTGGATCCAGAACTGCTGGCTCCGGTTCTGAACGATCTGGATGCCGTGGAAACACGACTGACCAATACCCCCTGGATCGATTCCGACCTCTTAATCCAGCTTGAGGAGTTGCACCATCCGCTTGCCGTGGTCTGGAAATTCCTGAACGAGCGAGCGTATCTGACGGACGAGGCCTGGTCCCTCGCCGTGAATGTCATCACCCAGACCTATGGACCTCGGTTGGCCACCGCCATTTTGCGTGACCGCATTCCGATCGGCTAAGCCATTCACTTCACACTCACTCCAAGGAGTCTTCCATGAGCAGTGCCAATTACCGTCGACTGCTGACCAATCTGCCATCCATGGCCGCCGTCGTGAATTCGTTTCAGTCCGAGGAGGTTCAGCTGGCCGTCTACCGGGTTCTGGTTGACTCCCTGCTCGAAGCCACCGCAGATGAACCCTCCGCCTCTGCGATCCGATCGTCTCGTAGCAGGAGCCGTCCGAATGAGATTGAGCACGAGCTAGTAGAGGGCGACAACATCCACTCCATAGCCGCCGACTGAACTGCATTGCCATGGCTCGTCTTCCACCGATTGAGCACTCTCCCGCTTCCGGATATCCCAGTATGGCCGCTGACATTGCCATCCTTCAGGAACGACTCGACCAGCTGCAACATCTCAGTGGCAGCCTGTCTGTACGACTCGAGTCCGAAGCTGTTCAGCTGGAACAGACCGGAACCCCGCCCACGGCATCTCTCATTGCCGATCTAACATCGTTGCAGGAGCAGACCGATCAGCTCTACGCACTGATGGGCGAAGAAGGCACGAATGGCCCCTGGCACACTTGCGATGATCTGGCGGCTGAGATCGACCGACAGCAGGCAATCACTCCCATCCATCAACTGATCGAGCGCATCCTTTTGATTCAAGGTATCGATGAGGCGTCGCAATCCGCCATCGCCGCCTTGCACGATGAAGCTCGCCAGGTTGCCGCGGCCCCGACGAGTTTCTGGACGCCGGAACAGATCCAGAGCGTACAGACCGGACAGCATCCCTGGATGACACTGGTCACCCTGCTCGAGGACGGAGCAACACTCGACGACACCGCCTGGACAGCACTGAACACCAGGCTGGAATCGAGCCTGGGGCGGGCGGTCTCCGTTGCCGCAGCTCGAGGGCGATTGAAGTTCCGCGAAGCAATAAAGTCGATCCACCTCGCGGATACATCATTCCCAACGATTCTGAATGATTCCTTGATCTCCGCATGGACCACCCAGACAACGCCTCCCTCGTCCGATGAACTGGCCCTCATCGAAGACCACGTCGCGGTGCCTTTTCCCGCCCCGGAAGTGCAACTCCCCAGTCTGCCGGACAATGCCTCCGTCAGGACATTCGAACGCAGCGTCATCGCACTGCGAGCCACCGATCAACTGGCGTCCACGGACCTGGACAACCTGTCCGGCGAAATTCTGGATCACCCGACGCTGGCGTTTGTCCGACCGGAAGTACGAACTCAGGAACTATCAACCAGCGTGCTCGATGACTGGAGTGAGGATTTGGTTCCGTTGAGGAATCCCGATCGGAACCCGGCGGCAGCGTCCACGAAGACTCCGCTGTCGACGATCCCGGACTCAGTCATCCCTTCCGTTCATCAGAATCATGATCGAATCTCGCGCGGACCTGATAATCGCATTGCTCCCGAAAGTATCAACAAAAGCATCTTTGATGATGATGACTCGGACTATTTACCCGGAATGCTGGGGAGTACGGACCCGCGATCACCGGGAGCCGCTCGGTCACTGGAATCGTTTCAGCCATCACGCCTCGCCGAGTACCTGCTGACCCAGGCAAGATTCTCCGATCCCTCCGGTGCCACGGCGAACCTGGCCGCCGAGATTCTCAACAACCCCGAGGCGAATCGCACAACCCTGCTGCCCGACCTGATACTCCATCTGATTCACGAGGGACGCCCCGGACTGGCGTACCATCTGGCACGTGGACTCGAAGAACGCACTCAGGAATCGAAGAATTTCGTTCCGTCGTGGCTGGTTCGAGTCTGGACGTTTGCCCATGCACTGCTGTTTCCGAAGGGCCAATTGGCCGGGATGATTCAAGATGATCTCCAGCAGCATGAATCGCGAATTCCCCGTAAAACACAATCAGACTGGGATCTGGCCCTGTCGTTGATGATCCGGGCGGCCACATTACGGCCAGCGATCGTTGCCCCGATGACCCGAGCCGCCTCGACGCTGCGGGCCTTTGACCTGCGGGATGGATGCGTTCAGCTCTACAACTACTGTTCACGAATCGGCAGTTATGGCGAGCGGATTCAAGGGGTTTATCCGGGATTGTTTAAGCAATCCACGGTGGCGACACCCTACTCGGAGCAATGGTCAGCACTGCGCGACGACGTTCGCAACTGGCTGGATGATCCCACATCCGTCGGCATTCAATTCGATCTGTGTGCCCCGCTGTTTCAGAAGGCCCACTGGAGTTTGCGGTCAGCTGGAATGCAGCGGTCGCCCGAGGCTGCCGACACCTGGAAGAATTGGCAGATCGCGTTGCGTCATGCCAAATCGATCATCGATCCGGTGATCGCCAATCACCGGCCGGATCTGAATCGCGTCCGCTCGGAGGTGGAAGAAATCTCCGGCATGTTGGCAGCTCCTGTGGAAGATGCGGATGCTCGCGAGTCGTTCTCGCAGCCCGAAATCCGGGCTTATCTGCGGCAGGCTCTGACCTTTGCCCAACGATGGATCACCCTTCATCAGCGGGCCGCAAACTCGGAGACACAAAATTACCTACCTCAGACAGCGGTTGAGCTGCGATCGGAAATCGAGTCCCGACACGATGCCGTCATGGAAGAGCTTCAGGTACTGGCCAGTTCCTACCCCGCCGTCGAAGTCCGGATGGCGGTGGCCTGTCTGATGTTGTCGGCCCAGGAAATCCGGGACATGGTCAACCCGACAAAACCTGCCGAATCGGTCGAGCCCGATCCGCGGCATCTCCTGCACTCCGAGCTGCTGAAGATCACATCAATCAACCTGAACTCCAACTGGGAGCCGGAACTCGATTTCCACAACCTGGAAGACGAAATCCTGAACTATCTCTCCCAACCCCAGCCGGACTGGACCACGGCTCTTAAATTGCACTTGAGTCAGGGAAACCACTCCGCAGCGGATCGGATTCTCTCCATGAGTCTCTGGTCAGCCGAGGAACGAGAAGCCCTGCAGGCGGTACTGGTGAACGACCGCGACCGCAAACGCACCGAATTCTCAGAGGATGTGAATTACGTCCGACGGTTGCTGAATGAGACGATTCAGCTGAATGCGATCCCGGACAGTGAACGAGTGGTCTTTCAAACGCGCCTTTCGAAGCTGGAACGGGTTCTCGAATCCGATGCGGATTTATCGACGGGCCTTCAGGAACTCAATCGATTGCGTAGCGGACTGCTAAAACAACGGGAACGGGAAGCGGAACGGATCCGAAATCGGCTCCGTCAACTGGGACGCCCCCCAGCCCCCTCCGAGCGCGACGAAACCCAATCCGAAAGTCCCGCTCCCAAAGGCTGGATCATGGACTTCGAGAACTAAACCCTGTGTCGCATGACATCGAATGGACTTGAGAGCAGGGGCGAAACACACATGGCAGAATCACCCACACCAACGACTCACCTCCCACACCCCAGGACTCTTCTGGGACGTGACGCCATCCTTGCGTTACTGGAAAATCAGCTACTGACCCGGACTCGCAATGTGCTGGGTGTCGACCCGGCAATTACCAATGGCCGGGGAGTGGGACGCACACGGATTCTCGACGAGTTGGAACACCGTCTATCGAGATCTCAGACAGTATTGCGATTGTCTGCATCCGGCCCCGTCGCATGGGATCACTCTCTTTACCGTGTGACGCAACACCTGGAGGTCATGGGTTCCAGTGGCCAGCGACTCTCCCACCGAACCCATGCGTTGCGCCAATGGCTCCAATCGCACGAGGATTGGGTACTGATTGTTGACTCCCTGGATGAATGGGAGCCCCTGATCGAACTGACTCAGGGAATCACCTCGGGCAGTTTTCTGGTCGCCGTGAATGACGGTCGCATCGAATCGCCGGAGGGCTGGCCAGCAGCGATCCCCCTGGGAGCATTGGCCGCTGAGGATGCGCTAACGCTCCTGAAAAATGTTCTGCAAAGGGACTGGCACAATCCGGAAGAACGACTGGCGGCGATTCAACTGGTCCAGTGGCTGGAATGTGTTCCTCGTCTCATTGAACGGGCCGGGACCACGATCCGCATCAGTGAGCTGAATTGCGAGGCGGGACTGACTTTGCTGCGGCAAATGCCGGATCAGTCCCTCAGCGGAAAAACACTCCGTGGAATCCTGCTGGCCCTCGAAAAGCATGCTCCCAAGACGATGGAACTGCTGGCCACTGCTGCGATGTTTGGGACACTCCCGATCTCGCAACTCTGGATCGCTCATTGGATGCGCCAGCTGGGTTGCGATCGGGGGGAAGATTCGAACAGCCTGCTGAATGGTTCCGGACTCCTGGAATTCCATGCCGGTCGGGACGAGATCACCGTCGCGGCTCGCCGTGAGGTGGGTGAGATTCTCTCTCCAGAGATCTTCTGTCGCAGTGCCCATCGGGCGTTGGAAGTATTACCACCGGCGGCAGACAAAAGTCGACTGTCCGCACTCATCACCGGCCTTCCTGAGGGGACCACCGATCCGTGGGCGCACTTTCGAATCGCCCTGGGCGAGACGATCGAACGGTTCCCCCCCTTCGATGCCGAGCAGACTCAATGGCTGCGACAGGCCGTCGAAGCAGCACTCGACCTTTCTCTGTACACGCTGGCTCAGCGACTCCTGTTGAAACTACTGAGCCAGCAGATTCAGGCATCCATTCCCGAATCGATACTACGGACTACGCTCGTCCAGTTGGGATTGGCCTACCTGCAAGGAGAACAGTTTCAGCAGGCCCGCTGTCGCCTGCGACAGGCTCTTGAATTCTGCCATGGGGAAGAGCCGCTCACCACGGAACTTTTATTGGCCATCGCCGAAATCGACATCAACGAAAATCGCATGGAGCGGGCCGCCTCCCGCCTGGCGGATGTCCCTTCTCATGCGAGCGGGTACACCTCGCCACACGGTCCGTTGTATGCTGCCCGGCAGCGATTCCTGCAAGGCGGCATCGCCCTGGGAACCCAGGACGCCAGCGAGGCGCGACGGCATTTTCAGGAATCACTGGAGATCCGTGCGGGGTACCTTCCCGTCGATCATCCAGACATGATGAAGACCCGATTGATGCTGGCTCGTACCGAGTTCATGCTCAAGAATTACGCAGCCAGTGAAGTCTTACTGCGAGCGGAAGTCGACATCCGCAAACGGTCACCGAATGCGTCTCCCTCCGACGTGGGAGTCGCCCTGAATTTCCTGGGTGAGTTGTACTATCTGTTGGGTCGTCATCAGGACGCCGAGCCGGTCTATGAGCATTCCCTCACTTTGCGCCGACAGATTCACCCCGGCGGTCACCGGTTGATTGGAGAAATGGCCGACCGGCTGGCGGTGATTAAGTCGTCGCGCGGAGCTTATCGGGAATCGGATGACCTCTTTCGCGAGGCGATCACGATCCTGGAAGGAGCCTACGGGCCGGATCACCCAGAGGTCGCGCGCGTCTTGACAGATCTGGCGGAAAGCCTATTCGCTCAACACAAGGTCGATCCCGCCCGTCGGTTACTCGAGCGTTCGCTGAATATCCAAGAACGTGCCCTGCGTTCGAACGATCCACGCCTGGCTCGAACCTGCTGTAATCTGGCTGCGGTGTATGTGGCCCGGGGGCGTTTCACCGATGCCATTCGCCTGTATGAACGTGACATCCAGCAACGGGAAGGAGCCCAGCGTTCGGACAAATCCGCGTTGGCCACCTCACTGAATAATCTGGCCGAGGCACTCCGATCCGTCGGGCGGTATGACGAAGCCGAACAGCGACTAAACCTGGCTCTCGCTCTGCGAGAACAAACTGTCGGACAGGAGCATCCCCAGTCCGCACAGATCCTGGGAAATCTCGGCTTTCTCAACTACCAGCGACATCGCTTCGCAGAGGCCCGCGACTACCTGGAACGATCTCTGCGGATTCGTCAGAAGATGCTGGGCCCCCAGAATCCTCAAGTGGCCATTTCGCTCATCGCGTTGGGTGATACGCTGTTTGCCTGCCAGCAATACTCGGAAGCCCGCCCCCTCCTTCAACAGGGATTGGAGATCCTGCTGGCCGCCTACGGAGACCGTCACCCGCAATGTATCTCCGCTCAGATCAGCACGGCTCGTAATGAATTGCGACTGGGCCATGTGGGCCGAAGTGAATTAATGCTGCTGCGTGCCCGGACCATGTTGCAGGAACTCCTGGGACAGGACCATCGGCTGTCTGCCAAGGCGCTCCTCGCCCTGGCCGAACTGGCCCACTTCGAAAAACGGTACGACGATGCCTTTCCGATGCTGGAGCGATGCCTGGCGATTCAGAAGGGTACTTCCAGCGTCGATCACCTTGATATGACCGAGACCCTTGTCACCATTGCGGCCAATCTGATTGCCCGCAAGCTGCATGCGGAAGCACTGCCCCGCGTCCTTCAGGCGCTGGAGATTCAGCATCAGGTACTGGGGCCCTCGCACCCCGAGATGCTCCCGCATCAACTCATGGTCGGACAGATTCAGCAGGAACTGGGAAACACCCCAGCTGCCGAAGAGGCGCTGCTGGCGGTACTGCACACTGCGGAATCACCGAGCACTCAAGAGATTCATGACACCGCGGAAAGCCTGCTGATCGATGTACTGATCCGTCGACAGAAGTACGATGCAGCAGCCCATCGACTGCAGCGCCAATTAGCCCAGGCACAGACTCGCGATGATCCCGCCACGACACTCCGACTGAGTTGCCAGCTGGCGTCGCTGCACTACCTGCAATCGGCCTACGAACAGGCCCGGACACTGATGCAGAACTGTGTCACTCTGAGCGAACAACTCCACGGCCCAGCGCACATTGAAACCGCCAAGCATCTCGACAATCTAGGGGGCGTTCACTTCCTGCTGTCGGATCACGCCTCTGCTGAAAAAGCGGTGCTGCAATCGATTGCCATTCTGGAGCAGAACCCGACTCCGCAGGCTCGGGATCCGCTGAGCAAAGCGAGAAGCAATTATGCAGAACTCCTGCGACGCACTCACCGTCTGGATGAAGCCCAGCAACTGGACGAGTGTGTGCGGGCCACAAATACCGTAACCACGGGGCAGATCGCCCAATCGCATGTGCTGGACGACCTCTTCTAGAAGAATTGCGATGAACAATCCTATCGACACCATACATCCGAACGATCGCGTCCAGATTCGATATACGACCCGCTCCCTGGAAGGGAGCGTGATCGAGACATCGGATCGCCGCGAAGCGCTGGAGTTTCACGCGGGGAACGAGAGTGTCATTCCTGGAGTTTCGCAGGCCGTGATCGGCATGCGTCTGGGTGAATCTCGCACCGTAACCGCCCCCCCCGAACGCGCGTTCGGTCGCCACAACCCAGACTTGATTCAGTCGACGCCACGTTCATCGGTTCCCCTTGACACACATGTCGGCGACCAGTTGAGCACGACCTTTGGAAACTCTCGGTTTGATGTCTGGGTCCAGCGGGTCACCAGCACCGAAGCGATTGTGGATGCCAACCATCCTCTGGCAGGGGAAACCCTGGTGATCGATCTGACAATCGTGGGACACGACCCCGCCTGACACGGGCGAAAGCCGATTGTGCAGGTTGTTTCGAAATCGCCACAACGGAAATTGAACAGAACTGCGACCACGGATGGTCAACAGCTGAAACGTCTCGTAAAACGGACGTTTCGAGCCTGACACACCCCTCAGCGGTCCGGCCTGGCCATGACCGTCTTGCGTCCGAACAGGACAACTCAACATGTCACTGAAGCTCACTGCCGAATCGTTTCTCAATGGGGTCAAGCAAAGCGGCTTGACCGATCCAGATTCGCTCGACGTTCTCATCAAGTCACTTCGGAGTGAAGGAATCGACATCCTCAACTCCACGTCCCTCGCGGACGCATTGATCACCAAGGGATGGATTACGCCCTGGCAGTCCGAGAAACTCCTCCAGGGAAAGTTCAAAGGCTTTCTTCTGGGACGTTACAAGTTGTTGAACCTGCTGGGTAAAGGCGAGATGAGCTCGATCTATCTGGCCGAACACACCCGGATGAAACGCCGCTGCGCGATCAAGGTGCTTCCCGCGAACAAGGTCCGAGACACCTCCTACCTGGGACGCTTTCAGCGCGAAGCCCAGGCCGTAGCGTCGCTGGACCATCCGAATATTGTGCGGGCCTACGACGTCGACACGGAGAAGGAAGGAGGCGTTGAGATCCATTTCCTGGTCATGGAGTATGTGGAAGGCAAAGACATTGAGAAGCTCCTCAATGCCAAGGGACAGTTCACACTGATCGAAGCTGCTGATTACATCCGCCAAGCCGCCGACGGCTTATCCCATGCCCATGAAAAGGGCCTCATTCACCGGGACATCAAGCCCGGCAATCTGCTGGTGGATACCAAGGGTACCGTGAAGCTGCTGGATCTAGGGCTGGCTCGATTCTTCCGCGACACTGAGACAGAGTCCCTGACCATCAAGCATGATGAAAAGGTTCTGGGAACTGCGGATTACCTGGCACCGGAACAAGCGGTCGACAGCCATGCCGTCGACGAACGAGCCGACATTTACAGCCTTGGCTGCACGTTTTACTTCGCCTTGACCGGACATCCGCCATTCACGGACGGAACACTCGTGCAGCGGTTACTGGCCCACCAGACAAAGGCCCCCCCGCCCATCCGCAAACAGCGAACCGATGTCCCGGAAGGCCTCGCCGCCATCATTGACAAGATGATGATGAAGCGCAAGGACGACCGCTATCAGTCGGCAGCTGACGTTTCCGCAGCGATCGGCAAGTGGCTGGTCGAACATGGGGGCGACCTGTGGCGCAAAAGCCACCCTGGTCAAGTCGCGCATTTCGCCGGAATGGAAGCCATCCATCCCGCCACATCACCCAATGCCATACCTGCTCCCCCCCCCCCACTCCCATCAACCCAACTTCCACGCCAGCGACCACTCCCGGAATAGATCGTCCCAGCCAGGCGGGACTTGCCAAAACACTGAAGCCGCGACGTCCTGGATCCAGTGTGCTTCTCTTGAAGGCAGCCGCATCGCCCAATGCCGCCAAGAAACCCGCCCTCGAATCCAAGTCGACACGTGATAGTAAACGTCCCACCTGGATCGCCGGACCGCCCTCCGCTCCGCTGGCACCGCCTCAGCTCCCGCCCGTGGTTTCGGCATCGCCAGACAACCGATTTGACCGCCGATTCATCACGCTGGCAGCTCTGATCCTGGGTGCGGTTCTGCTGATCACGGGTGTGGGATACACTCTGATCGCCGGATCGGACGACGGGAAACCCGAAGTCATTCCGGAAACGGAAGTTCCCGGGGCACCGACCAAATGACAGACAACGCTCAGCCTTGGTCCGGTTCCCGTGGGGTTCTTACCACACCGATGCGGACTGACTGAGGGGTTGATATGTACTGTGCGTGGAACCTAACTTCCCGGACTCTCCGGGGGTGTCTGGCGGGGCGTCTCGTAAATCTCCTTGCGGTGAATCACCCACTCGCGGGGGATTTGAATCCCCAGACGAACCTTGTCACCGCGAATCTCGATCACCGAGATTTCAATCAACTGAGTGTCATCCGGTCCGAGCAACAAACTCTCATTGGCTCGACGCGACAAAACCAGCATGTCTGCCTCCCTTCAACGAACATTCCCCTTCCACGACTTTCCGTGACACGGCCACCGAAGTCATTCGAAGCGACACAGCCCACCGGGAACCGGTTCGCCAGTTTCTGTATTTTCATGGGACTGCTCGTTCTGGCGGCCATTCACGCGGGTCAAGCTTGCGCAACGGACACGCCGCCGCTGCCCGCTGGCGTTTCCTTTGACCTCTCGACGCTCGAAAAGCCTCCGACGGTTTATCCGACCGACGTGGCCCCGGCTGATGGAGTTCAAGCCATCTTTTACGAAGGAGCCGTCTTTCAGGGAAAGCCAACACGGGTCTTCGCCTACTACGGATTGCCACAGGTGCCTGTCGGTGAAAAAGTTCCGGCGATGGTCCTGATCCACGGGGGTGGGGGAACCGCGTTTGACCGCTGGGTCAAGGTGTGGACCGCTCGCGGGTATGCCGCGATTGCCATGGACACTTGTGGCTGTGTCCCCATCGGCAGCTACGGAAAATGGCAGCGGCATGAACACGGCGGTCCCCCGGGCTGGGACGCTAGCTTTTCGCAGCTGGATGCGCCCGTCGAGGACCAGTGGACCTATCACGCCGTTCAAGCGGTCGTGCGAGGACATTCGCTACTGCGATCGCTACCGGGCGTGGACGCAGAACGCGTGGGGGTCACCGGGATCTCGTGGGGCGGGTATCTGACCTCGGTTGTGTCCGGAGTCGACAGCCGGTTTCAATTGGCAGTTCCCGTCTATGGATGCGGATTTCTTGGCGAGAACTCCGCATGGCTGGGGGCGTTTGAGAAACTTGGTCCCGAGAAGTCCCAGCGGTGGCTTCAGCAATGGGATCCGTCCGGCTATTTGCCACGGGCTCGGATGCCCATTCTGTGGGTTAACGGGACCAACGATTTTGCCTACCCCATGGACTCGTGGCAGAAATCCTATCGTTTGCCCACCGGCGTTCGAACATTATGCCTGAGAATCCGGATGCCCCATGGCCACGGCCCAGCAGGCGAAAACCCGGATGAGATACATCACTTCGCCAATCAACACCTCAAACACAGCCCCGGTCTCCCCAGGATCACAGGGCAGGGCCAGTCAAACAACGAGGCTTGGGCGACGTTTGAATCACCTGTGCCCATTCTCAAAGGTGAGCTGTCATTCACGCGTGATCCAGGACGCTGGCAAGACCGAAAGTGGGAACAGACCCCGGCTCAGGTCGACATCGCCAGCGGCCGGATAACAGCTCCCATTCCGGCGGATGCCAAAGTGTACTATCTGAATCTGTTCGATCAGCGGAACTGTGCGGTCAGCACGGAACACATTGAACGGTAACCTCGGGTTGGCCGGTGTGGGCGACATGATGACCATGGGAGCAACACGCCTTGGGGGCCGTCAAGAACGTATTCGGACAGCAGGATGTGGTTGTTCTCTGGGGTGAAACTCTCTAGACACATCCCCATGAAAGTGCAGGGCGGCTCCCCAATGCTGCGGTAAACCCTCAGAATTGGCCACTCAGTAATAAACAGAGCGGCGGACTCTCGTCCGCCGCTCGTTCCAATTTCGATCAACGCCCTGCATCAATCAATGATCGTGGTGATGCTCATGATTATGAGCCGCACCGAAGATGGCGTTCTTCTGGTCTCCGCGGGCGATCACGTAGGCCAAGAGGTCCAGGATCTCGTCTCGGGTCAGCTTATCCAGGAGCCCCTTCGGCATGATCGATGTCGGGGACTTCGTTCGCGATTCGATGTTCGATTTCTCGATTGTCACCGCAGCTGTCTTGGCCAGTGGGTTCTCGAGGATCTTGATCGCGTCACCGGTCTCTTCGAGGATCAGGCCGGTATGCACCTTGCCTTCCTTGGTCTCGATGATGTAACTCTGGAACTTCTCGTTGATGTTTGCGGAGGGTTCCAGGATCGACTTCAAGATGTCGGCGGGCATCTGCTTGGCTTCGAGCTTCGCGAGATCCTGACCGACCTCCTGGCCGACTCCGTTCAGCTTATGGCAGGCAATGCAGTTCGTGGCTGCGAAGATCTGCTTGCCGTTGCCGAAGTTGCGGCCACCGTGGGCGACCTCATCCAGCAGCGGGGCGAGCTCTTCGATCGTCCAGGCTTTGCGAGGGCGGTTAAACTTCAGCAAGTTGTCCTGGGCGGCAACCGCGTTTTTCGCAAGGTAGCCCTCCGGATCGGCCTCGTAGGCATCGAGGTCCGCCACGACATAGAGTGCCCCGAACATCCGCCGCCAGTGCCCCGGATAGGTACACACATACGGGTAGACGCCGGGTTCCTTCGGGACGTTAAAGCTCAGCTTCTGCACGTTACGCGGTTGGAGCAGGGTGCTGGAGAGCAACACCTTGTTCGAGGTCGGAACATAGTGCCGTTCGAGGGCTCCCGGCTGAGTGGCCTGAGCCTCAGCAGCCAGTCCGACTTCTTCGAGCGATCCTGGTTGGATGATCACGAAGTTGTGCGGCATGATGTCGGTGTTCTCGAACAGGAACTCGACCGGCTTGCCGGCCTGCACGATCAGGCGTTCCTTGTCGTACAGCATCTGGTCCGGCACGGTGCCGACGCGGATGATCCGTACACCGATCTCGCCCAGCCTGGCCCGCATCGCCTTCCCCTGATCGGCAGGCAGCAGCGAGGTCAGCTCGTAGCCGAACTGAATCGCACTGAGTGCTGCCGGTGAGGTACGCTCAGCGGGAGGCAGGGGAGCGAGGTACGCGATCACCGAATCGAGTAGCGGCTGGGCTTGATCGACGGCCCACTCAGACTTTGGCAACCGCTGAATGGCGTCAATCGCCACCGTGCGATCGGTCCCGGTGAGGGCGAATCTCACCAACTTGTTGAACGCGTTGGCTTCCTGTCCACGGACCGTCGTCAAGGCCAGCATCGCCGAGCGGCGGATCAGCAGTTCAGGGTTGCCTGCGGACATATCGAAGTCCGACTTGGGCCGCGGACCGGGCAGCCCGCGCAGAACCTGAACCTCTTCGCGATTGGCATCCAGAACCTTGAGCGTGAACCCGTCCAGGCGGGACTCGAATCCCTCCGTCCGGTTGAAGATCGAGACTCGCTCGACCGGATACTCCGCTCCCAGATCGACTTCCCACCAAGGGTCCTGGCCATCCTCCGGAGTGTGAGTCTGACCGCCAGCCGCATAGATCGGATTCGTGTTGCCATCAATGGCTCGCTGAGCGTTCCCGCTGTGCGAGGTCTTGGACTGAGACGCTTTTCCACGACGAGCCACATTGGTCCCATCGCTATAGACCTCCACTTCCGCCAGCGTCAACGGACGGCGTCCCTGCAACTCAACACGGATATACCGTCCGAAAGAACCCTTCGTGTTGGCGTTCCCCGACCGCAGGTTTTCCGGAAGACCATCCAGAAGTGGCTCGACCTTGGGATAGAGAGCAGCCCGTACACTCGGATCGCGGACCATCGGCATGGCGTTGACCAGATCGCGTAGCGACTTAGCGGACTTCGATGCCAGCTCCCACGACGGATCGACCGAGCCATCGGCTGCGATCTTCGCCACATAACCAAGCTGGCGAGTGATCGGCTGCTTCGACTCGGTCGCCATCTTGACCAATAGAGGACCGGCCTGCTTCTGCTCGTCATCACTCAACCGCGTCAGTACACGGAGCAGGTCAAAGGCGATCGTCTCGCTGCCGCTGGAGGTCGCATCGAGCCCCAGCAACTGCTGCACCAACAGCTCCGACGCCGAGACGTTGCTCGCAGCGGCGAGTGACCGCAGCACCGATTCTCGCAGTTCGTCACGGACTCCCGACCGGAGCAACAGATCCTGGGCCACCATGCGGTAGCGAGCAGTGTTGGAATCGCTGGCGTCGGCGTGAGCAAGTTCTCCTTCCAGACGGATCAGTTCATCGGTGCTCATGGTCTGAAACAGGTACCGCACCCCAGCGGGGGTTTTCATCGCGATCGGCGTCTTCGCATCAACCGCCGACTTCCAGATCGGTTCGAGAGTCTTCATGGTCTCAATGGCGAGGTACTCGACCGCGCGGTCCGTTTCCTGCTCGCGAGCGACCACAACGACTTCAACCGCCTCGGGCTTGGTCAGAAAGCTGGCCGTGCGGACCGCTTCCGCTCGCACACGCGGATGCGGATCGGCGGCTGCGGTGCGAAGCAGGTCGAGCGTTTCGGGGATACGATCCCGCCAGTAGCAAAGGACGCGACCGGCAGCTGCGCGAGCGCGATGGTCCTTCGAGGACAACATCCGCTTCAGCAGCCCATCGTTGACGACATCGTGGGACTGATGGACCCACAAGGCCTCCAGCATGTGGTGCTCATAGTCCGCATCGCCAGCCTTGAGTGTCTTCACCCAAGCGAACACAGCGGCCATCACTTGATCTGTCTTGCGTCCGCTCAACTCGATCTTCGCTCGATACCGAACGCGGTCGTACGGCGACTCCAGCAGTTTGACGAGGTCTGCCTCAGACTTCTTGGTGAGGTCATCGCTCTTGAGAGGTGCCTTTCCGGTCGCGGTCACACGGTAGACACGTCCATGCGTCCGATCACGATTGGGATCACGCAGGTTGTGTTGCATGTGGCCAATGATGGGGTTCTGCCAGTCGCCGAAGTACAAGGCCCCGTCCCCCGCGATCTCCAGATCGGTCGGGCGAAAGTTCGGGTCGGTTGAAGTCACAATCGGCTCGACCTCGGTACCAACGATCGTGCCGCCATCTTCCCTCAGCTGATACTGCAGGATTCCCTGAAAACCGATGACATTGCTAACCACCAGATTCCCTTGCAGGTCGGCTGGGAAATGTTCGCTGGAGAGAATCTCGGTGCCTGCGGTCGGACGGGTCCGCTGCTGATAGATTTGCGGCGGAGTCGCGTGTTTTTGCGGGTAGTTCATATGCCCGGAGAACAGCCAGCCGGGGTAGGGCTGGGAGCCCGTGCCGTCGTGAACGATGTCGTTCCCCCAGCGGTCCCAGACGTGTCCGTGCGGGTTCGCGAAGCCATGGGTCACATAGACGCTGAACTTCTGTGTCCGTGGCTCATAGCGGAACACACCGCCGTTCGAGCAGCGAGCCGGCGGCCCCCAAGTCGATTCGACTTGAGACTGGTGGAAGGTTCCTTCCTGAAAGTAGAGCGATCCGCCCGGATCGAGGGCGAAGCTGTTGGAGGCGTGGTGCGTATCAGCGGAGTCGAGTCCATTGAGGACGCGCACGCGGACATCGGCCTGGTCATCGCCGTCAGTGTCTTTGAGGAACAGTAAATCGGGCACGCTCGCGACGAGTACGCCGCCCCCGTAGAACTCAAAGCCCGTCGGGTTGTGCAGGTCACCGGCAAACGTGATGCACTTGTCAGCCACGCCATCCTTGTCGGTGTCTTCCAGGATCAGCAGCGAGTCGTTCACCGGATCTTTCGGCTTCCAGTGCGTGTACATCGGCCAGCAGGCGACCCACACACGGCCCTTCATATCGGTGGCCATCTGCACCGGGTTAATCAGCTCCGGAAACTGCTTCTCGCTCGCAAACAGATTGATCTCCATCCCGGGATGAACGGTCATCTTGGAGATCGCCTCATCCCCACCATCGAGGAAGATGTGCTCCCCATTCGGCCCCGGTCCCGGCTTGTTCGAGATCACCGGAATAAACGGCTCGGTCTGGGAGTCGTCGACTACAATGTCGCCCTTCCCCTGGGCGATCGACCAAATCCGCTCATCGCGGTATCCGGTCATCTGGTCGAGAATCGCCATTTCACGCTGGGCCACGACCAGGTTCGTTTGCTTCTCCGGTTCGAACACTAAACCGGAACGACCACCGAACACCGAGAACCCATCCGTCACGCGGTAACGGTTGAACCAGTGATGGTCCTTGTCACGGATGGCTTCGATCAGCTTGGAGTCCAGCGGCTTGCCGGGGTTCTTCAAGGCCGCGGCCCGATCAGGATACAAGGCGCTGATGATATCGACAGCCAGCCAGTGATGCGCGCTGTCCACAGAATGCAGCCCGTCAATCGTCGAGGTCAACGGCTTCTGCGAGAGATCCACCACAGGAATCGCATTGGCCGTGGCGACCTCGACCATCACCTGAGCATAGGCGGCAATGCGGGCGTTGATTTCAGCGTTGCGAGCCGCTTCGAGGGCGGTGGCTTTGGTGGTTCCGAAGACCGGATGCTCCCATTGGTCAGCCACCTTCGGCGGCGTGATCAGTACCAGTCGTGGGGCATTCTCGCCGTTGTACTTCTGCCCGAGGGTGTGCTTCACGAACCCGTCGAGTTCCCCCTTGAACCCTTCCAGCCCAGCCTCGCCCTTCCAGCTCTCGTTGTAGCCAAAGAACGCCAGCACCACGTCGGTCTGCGTCCGGGTCAGCCACTCGTCCGGCGAGCCAAAGTTCTGCGACCGCAGCCGCATGTTCAGCTCATCTCCCGAGAACCCCAGGTTCCGAAACGACAGCTTCTGATCGCGAAACTGCGTCTGAAAGACCGCTTCAAACAGCCCATCATGCTGAAGCCGGTCAGCCATCGTATTGCCGATGAACGACACGTGGTCACCCGGTTGAAAGACAAACTTCGCTGGCTCATCCGCCACACTGATTGTGGCACACATCAAGAGCCAGACCACTCCACAGGCCAATCGGTTCATGAATCTCTTCCGCGAGGTTATCAGCTGCGCCGGGCCTTCCCGGAGACGCCTCGAAAACAATAACGGGACGGACGAATGGATCAAAGCGTGTGGATTTATAATCCCAAAAATCTCTCATCCACGAATAACCCTCTCGTATCCACGGGGTCATCAGAGTCGATCGTGGTGTTCGATTGACGAGCAGGGCTCTTGTCAAATTCACCCGCGGAATTCAAGGCATGATCGGCGGAAAACTCAGCAGTCAGCCATTCAGCCGAGATCCGCAAATCCCCGCAGTCCACCTGCGACCGTCGTTCAATCTCAGCAGAGGCAATACGCAAACCACTGGAGCGGCACAGATGCGATCGCAGGAATCTGAATACGAATTGCAACCTTCCGGCCTGTCCGATTAGTCTGCAGATGCTGCTAATTACCCCAGCGACCTCCCCACATGAGGCATCCGATGTCCGAATCCGACCTGATTTCCAACGAGTCCACGGACCGCTACTACCGCCACTCGGGACGAGTCCCGTTTGTGGGTACCCTGTCGATGCTCTGCATGGGAGGCATCGCTGCGTTTCTCCTGAGTTTCCTGTACTCATTGATCTGTTATTTCAATCCCATCGTGATCCTGCAGCTCTTCATCATCCTGGGCTATGGGGCCGCACTGGGAATGGCCATCAAGCTGGCGGGCCGCTGGACCAAGGTCCGCAATCAGACATTCGCAGTGCTGGTTTCGCTGTTCATTGGTGCTCTGGGGATCCACTTCGCCTGGGTCTGGTACATCTTCATTGTTTTGGGATGGGATCAGATGGTAATCGATTTCGAACCGACGACGACATTCCTGTTCATTCAGCACTTGGCAGCCCGAGGGGTCTGGCAATTCAAGGGCCATGCCCCTACCGGCTGGGAACTCTATCTCTTGTGGGGGATCGAAGCGGTGACCATCCTCTTTGTCTGCTTTGCCATCGGGTCACAGATTGAGCACCCATTCTGCGAAGGGTGTAACTGCTGGACCGAGCCGGGGACTCCGCTGGTGGTGGCTACGTCCGATCACCTGGCTTTAGCCGCCCAACTGGAAGCGGAACAGTACGACGTCATTGTCGAACTATCCGAGCGCGGGGTGAACCCAAATGATGTCCTGAAAATTGTAGGGTTTCGATGTCCACACTGTACGGACTCCAGCTATCTGACAGTTTCCCGTGTGATCACGACCCCGGGCAAATCGGATAACGACAACCCCAATGTGAATGAAACCCACGTCATCCGCGCAATCGCGGTCCCCGATGACATCGTTCTGCAAGTGACGGAACTGGCAAACCGTCCTCCGACCGACATTCCCGAACTCGATTGATCTGCCCCAGATGACGCGCTGAAGGAGAGTGACAGCTAAAGTTCTCCGCCCCCGACATTGGTATCGCCGATCCCGGAAAGAACCTCTTGAATCTTGAGATGTCACTCCGTATCGTGGATTTGGACAATGATCGACACGATCAAGGAGGACGTTGCGTGAAACGCCATCGCTGGGCAGCCGTTGCCCCCCTGTTTCTGCTTCTATTGGTACTTCGGCCATGGGCCATTGCCCGGGGAGCCGATGAATCGCCGACCATCAAATCGGTGATGAAGGTCGCCTTCAAGGACGGCCTCGCCCGCAAAGTGGCCACGGGCAAAGCCACCGCCCAGGAGCAGGGGGAGTTTCTGAAACTTTCCCAAGCCCTTCAGAAACTGACGCCCCCCCAAGGCGATGCCGAGAGCTGGTCCGAAAAGACCAAAGGGCTTGTCGATGCGGTGCAAGCGGTCGTCGACAAGAAAGACGAAGGCCCTGCGCTGCTGCGAGCGGCTACCAATTGCATGGTCTGCCACGACATCCACAAGCCCAAATAGACGCGACTGTAGCGAGTCCCCAGGGAGTGAACTGCGCTCCCCATTCCGGAGAGAATCATGCGTTGGTCTCTGCAATTACTGGTTGCCTGCATGGCCCTCCAGTGGGCGGCTACGGATCTGTGGGCTCAGCGCCGGGAATTGGTGGAAGACCTCCTCAAGACACTGATTGAATCTCAGGTCAATCGCGGCCAGCGACCGGGGCCACCACCACTCCCACCGCAACCGGTTCGCCCGGACTCGCCCTACCGTCTCGCTCGATCAGAAGCCCAAGCAATGTCTGCCGATGCTATGCAGCTCGCTCAGTCACTGCAAATCGAAGCCCGGACCATGCCCCAGCTGCGCTCTCCGCTGGGGCGACTGTTGCAGATCCAGGCGGCACTGGACGAGTGGAACCAGGGACGTGGCGGTCATGTCATGGACTCGTTGGTTCAGGACTACACCGATATTAATCGCCAGTGGCGAACCATTGAGTATCAGCTGCTGCAGCAGCTCGACCTGTCCCAACGGTCTCGCCAATTGTTGAAATCCGTCGCCGATCATGACCGAAGGTTGTGCCAGCTGCTGAACATTGAGCCCCAACTGGACCGGACCGAATTAGTTCGACTCAGTTCAGAGCTGACCACGAACTATCGTCAGCTCATGGACGACATCTATCTGGATCTGAGGCGGAACCCGCAAATTCCAGCCATCCTTCAGAGAGGGCAGCAACTGCAACTGCGTTTTCGGCAGACGACGGCACTCATTGATCGAGCCAGCTATGACCAGATTGTGACCGAGTACAAGAAGTGCCAACAAGATTGGCGGGGCTTTTCGGCCAGTCTGCAACCCGTGGCCACCGACCGCATCCGACGGAGTCTGTTCCGTGTCGAGCAGACCAGCCAATCCATTCAGGAACAGCTATGGCTACCGATCGAGCTAGACCCGGTACTCATCCGCCAGCTGGTCGAAACCGTGGAGGCCGACGCAGAGCGATTGATGACGTCGATCACCTTGCCTGAACTGCTGGCCCATCCCCAACCAGACAAGGTGTTGAAAGCCGCGAGTGAGTTTCACGCAACCTGCGACCTGTTTTCCGCCGCGTCCAAGGCGAATTTCGATCGCGAATCACTGCTGTGGGATTACCGGCTATTTGATGTGCAGTGGCGAACATTTGCCGTCCAATGCCGTGGATTCAATTCCCCTATCGTGCAGCAACAGCTGATGGATGTCGAGACGCGAATGTCCATGCTGCGCTCCGCATTGGGGTTAGACAGCGGAGTGAACCATGCCGAACTGACTCAGCTGGCGGCCCGACTGGATGAGCTCAGCTTTCAGCTGGAACAGATCGCCGAACAGCGCGTATTGAACTCTGGAAAATACAACCAGACGTTCCAGACTCAGTTCAAACAGAGCCTGGAAGCCCTGCACCATGCCGCCCATGTGCTTCATGACGAGGTCTCGACCGAACATGATCTCCAGCATCTGGCAACGCATGCGAACGAGTTAGTCAGTGCGTGGAACGCCTGCAAGATTCGAGCGGCTCAGTGTCAGCCGGAGCACCAGCAGTTGCTCTACCAGACCATTGCCCAGGCGGAACCTCACATGGTCAGCTTGCAGCTAATGTTCGCCCGGTAGCCGCGCCGTTAGTATCAATGCAAAACGGGAGCGTAAAACGCTCCCGTTGTTTTGAATCCGGAGGGGCCCAGGGAGGTTCCTCCGGTCTTCAAAGCAGAGATGGACGCCCGCCTAGCGGCCAAACAGCCACTCGTTCTTGCGACGCTCAATTTCCATCAGACGGGCCAGCACGTTCGGACGGTTGTTGCCGAGCAGACGGCCAGAACGCTGGCGACCTGCCGCTTCTGAGGGAACCTGACTCGCCACGACGAACAGGGCGGTCAGACCGAGAACGATCAACTTGCGCATATAAACTCTCCCACTGGGAAGGAGGCCAGGGAGCTCCCCTTCGGTATCCGGGTGACCCACTGCCGCCCGGTTTGGATGGAGGATGTTGACACCCACCCACCAAGATCATCAGCCATTTCTGCCGATGAACTCGACAAAAGCGACCCACTTCGGCAAGTCTCGCCGATCCACAGCGTGCAACAGTCAGTTTATAGCGATTGTGAGAGCCTCGGGGGCACCGGGAACAACTCCTATAAGTGGAACATTCGTCATCGATCCCCTGAGCTTGGGACTGGTCCTCATTCCGATCAGAAAACAGTATTCCCCTGACCGCCTCCATAATCGATAACGAGAGGTGTCATTGAGCGGCCCCGTAAGCCGCCGATGAATCGTCTCGTGCGGGAGGTAGTCCGCTCGAATCGCTTTGCATGGATCGGCGGATCGACTGTCGTCACTGCGACTGTTCAGACATGATGACCCGCATGATGTATCGCTCCCTGCTCTGGGCCGTTTGGGGAATGACGGCATTGTGGTTCTCGGCGGGATTCGCCCCGGCAATCATGCACGGGCAGGATTCCCCCGTGCCACTGAATTTTGAGGGGGTCTTTCCTGAACCCTCATCCACCGAATTTACGGCGGAACCACCTCCCCCCACGATGCCGCATTCCCCGATCGAGGCTCCGGCTGCGGTCTTGGGAAACGCGAACTGCCCCAGCTATTGGATAGTCAGCTCCCGCTGCGACGTTCAACACAAGCATGAACGGCACTTGGACGACGGTGTACTGGATGTTTACCAGCGATCCCCGGAAGGAGCCTTGCTGCCCTCAGACATGGGGGCGCTGTCTGCCCAGATTATTCCGGGAGTCCCCGTATTGATCTGTGTCCACGGCAGCTTCGTGACGTGGAATGATGAGTGCGTCGAGTCGCACGCCGCTTACCAGTGGATTCGAAATGCCTGTCCAGAATTGCCTCTGCAAGTGATTTTCTTCACCTGGCCCAGCGAAGGGCTGGTGACCGGACTGTTGCCGATGGACGTGGGACTTCGAGGGCGACAGGCAGAGTTCAACAGCTTCCATATTGCCAAGGTCGTATCGTGTCTCCCCTCAGATTCTCCCGTTTCCTTCCTGGGACACAGTCATGGCTGTCGAGCCATTCTTTCGACGCTGCACCTGGCCGGGGGAGGTTCCATTCAAGGCCTTACCTATCCCGGATCTCTGGGAGGTCGACGCTACCGCGCGGTACTGGCGGCAGCAGCTGTCGATCATCACTGGCTGAACCCCCGCGATCGGTATGGCTGTGCGGTCACTCAAGCCGAGTGCATCGCGATTCTGCGGAACCGCAAGGATCTGGCTCTGGCGACGTACCCGCTGCATCGTCCATTCGCGGGTCGAGCCCTGGCGCGGAGTGGACTGACTCATCGCGATGAGCGAAAACTGGGAGCCCTCGGGCAGAAGGTCATCGAAATCGATGTCACGGAGTACGAAGGCCGCAACCACTTGTGGCCGGGCTACTTCACCGTGCCCGAGATCGCCACTGAGATTGCCCCCTACGTGTACTTTCCTGGTGCGGCGCAGTACGTGACGCCCTCCATCGAGATGCCAGCCCCCTCCGAGCCGACCCCGGTGAACGCGGCTTTCCTTCCCCCCTCCATCGCCCCCGAACCGACCACGACTACTTCTCCCGCAGCTGAGTCGACGGACGCCGACACCTCCACTCCGGAGGCCCCCCCCCGAGACGATTTCCAGGAGGCACCCAAACGGCAAGCGGTCATGCCCGGTCGCAAAGTGGACCGCGACCGAATCCCGCTGTTTGTCCCGAAAGCGAAGACCGAGGCATAAGCAGCCCCGCCAGACTCATTATGCGATCCCACAACAAGACCGCCCGTCAACGATTTGCTGACGGGCGGTCCTGGCATTCAATGTGGGAATTACTCGGCAAACTGAAACTCATTCGACAGCAGCAGCACTTGGGCAATCTCCCATGCACTCTTGTCGTGCTTGAGCAGGTAGCTGGTGGCCCACCCCGCTTCGGTCGCATCCGGATCACGAGCCAGAATCTGTCGGAACAAAGCGGTTACCGTGGCGTCCGGCGTTTCGCGCTGGGCATCCGTGGCTGCCTGCCGGGCCAGTTCTTGAACGAAGGGGGCATTCATCGCGAACAGAGCCTGCTGCGGGACAGTCGTCTGCGGTCGCAACGGCTGGCTGGCATCGGGACTGGGAAAGTCAAAGGTCCGCAACAGACCCGAGAAATTGTTGCGATCAATGTAGGTGTAGACCGACCGGCGATGGGTGAAGGGCCGCTTCTCGATCTCGACGGGACGCCCCCCGATTCGGTCATCCAGGCTACCCGCCACGGCCAGCATGGAATCCCGCATCGGCTCGAAGGCCAGTCGGCGGCGGTTCTGTCGCCACACCAGTCGATTTTCGGGGTCCACCGCGCGCGCGGTGGCATTGTCGATGATCGCCTGCTGATAGGTATGCGAAAGGACAATCTCGCGAATTAAGGCTTTCGTGGACCATCCGCTGTCGATCAACCGTCCGGCCAGCCAGTCGAGCAGTTCCGGATGGGAAGGTGGCTCGGTACGCACTCCAAAGTCTCCCTGGGAGGGGACCAGTCCTGCTCCCAACAGCATCGCCCAGACCCGGTTGGCATAGACGCGTGCTGTCAGGGGATTTTGCGGGCTGGCAATCGCCTGGGCCAGTTCCAGCCGACCACTGCCGTTCGTAAAGCGGGGGCTGTCATTTCCCCCCAGAATTCGCGGCATACGGCGAGGAACCTGCGGTCCACGACGACCGGGATTGCCGCGTTCGAAGATCACCGGTTCATGTGGTTGATCGTTATCTGCCAGCGTCATGGCGTGGGGAGGCGAACCAGGCGATGTCACCACCCACTCGGCCACCTTCTTGCGCAGATCCCGCACATGTTCTCGATGATCGCGTCCGTAAACGCGTTCAAGCTGATCGCGAGGAAAGGCCCCCGGCGTGCCCTCTCCATACAGCACCTGCCGCAACTGTTCCTGATCGGGCTCGGGCAGGGCAGTCAGTTCCGGATGAGCTGTCTTCTCGCGTTCCCAGCGTTCGCGAACCTCCGTCAGGATCTGCCCATACAACTTCAGCAGATCCAGCCTTGTCGTCGGAGGAGTGTCCTTCAACCGCTGCCAAAGGAGCGGATGACAAGCCCCCTCAGCCCACCCATGGATGCGGGTTTTGGCGGCTTCGGCAAAGCCTTCATGCGGCAGCTCTCCCAGGTTCACCAGCGCGAACCAGACCGGGGAACCGATTTTGACCGACTGCTTCAGGTATTGCTCCCACTGATCAATTTGCTTATCCCTCAGTGGTGGATCGAATTTAGGATCAACATCCGGCGGCAGCTGGCCCGTGCGTTTGGCAGCCGCGATCAAATAATCCCCCACTCGATTACGGGCTCCCGTCGTCAGTTCTGCGTACACCTGATCGAGGTACTTGTCGACCTCGGCCTGACGCTTATTGAACTCTTCGCGGAATTTGATCGACTCGGGATCCTGGGAATCCAACTCACCAATCTGAGGCAGTTCTCCAGGCTCATGCGTACTCGCCATGACGCCATAGAGCGAGTAGTAGTCCGCAGCTGGAATGGGATCGTATTTGTGATCATGGCATCGGGCGCAGGTCAGGGTCATCCCCATGACTCCCCGTGAAATGACATCCAGACGGTCATCAATGATGTTGTTGACATCGTTCAAGAAACGCGGTCCCACCGTCAAAAACCCCATGGCAGCCAGATTCGGATCCCCCTCAGGCAGCCCCAGCTTATCCGCTGCCAATTGCTCAATCAGAAAGCGGTCATAAGGCTTATCGCTGTTGTACGCGGCAATCACGTAGTCCCGGTACGTGTACGAAAACGGGTAACGTCGTTCTTCGGTAAAGACATACCCCTTGGTATCCCCATAGCGAGCAATATCGAGCCAATGGCGTCCCCACCGCTCTCCGAAACGCGGAGAGGCCAGCAGGGCATCGACCAGATCGGCATCGGCCGTCGGCGAGGGATCGTGGACAAATGCCTCCACGTCTTCGTAGGTGGGTCGCAGCCCATGAAGGTCCGAATAGAGTCGACGAATGAGTGTGGCCCGATCAGCGACCACGGCAGGTTTCAAATCCTGAGTGGCCAGCCGAGCCTGGACAAATCGATCGACGGGCGTCGCTACGGTCGCCGTCTCGGAAAGAACTGGCGGAATCGGGCGGGAGATTGCCTGGTACGCCCAATGGCTCCGGGCGGTGGCATCGAAGTCGATCTCACCGTCTGGACGACGCACGAAAGGTGCTGGTCCCGAGCTGGCAGCAGCGGCATCTTTCGGCCAAGGGGCACCTTGCTGCACCCATTGAGTCAGCAGGTCGATCTTGTCCTGGGAGAGCTTGCCCTTGGGCGGCATCTGGGTGTCGCCTGCCGCATAGTTCACAACCTGGATCAGTCGGCTTTGAGCTGGCTGTCCCGGCGTGATCAGGTGTGGAAAAACCGCATCCCGTCGGTCGAGGCGAACATCCCCTTGCTGTTTTGTCGCCCCATGGCATTCCTGGCAACTTTCAGCCAGGAGGGGACGAATCTTGGTTTCAAAAAACTGGACCGCTTCGGCGGATGGTTCTTCCGCGGGCAAGGCGATCGCGCCCACGGAAAAAAACAGTCCGATGAGACCGAACAAGTATGAGCGTGCATCCATGATGGGAGGCTATCGGCGGGAGAAGAAGGCGGGACAATGCCAAGCGCGGAACGCCCAACATTGCAGTACGCATTCTATGGGCCTGATTCGTCTCTGACGAGGGGAAACCAGGAATGAGATTCCCCTGTCCCGCAGGCACACCCCGATTGTCGCCGCCAATCCCGTCATTCCTTCAGATCCAGCAGCAGGGTTTCTGAGCCTTCCTGGGGAATGATCAGTACCAAGCCCGATGTTTCCGCGTTCATGTATTTTTCAGGAATGGACATGGCCTGCTTGGCAGGCTTTTTCAACATCGGCGCATCGTGACCCGTTTCCGAATAGGGCACGTCCGCAGAAGGTGGCGTCTTGAGCACTGCCACCCCATATGTTCCGGGAACTGCCCCGGACTCGGGCGGAAAAGCAATCAGCTCGAATCGCCCGGTGCCATCCGAGACTGCACTGGCCGCGGTGCCTTTCTCCGTGGTGGGAGCAATCACGATGATGGCATTATCAAGCGGCTTGCCCTGAAAGCGAATCCCGCCTTTAGCGATGACGGTCTTAGGACGCGCAGCTTTGTGCGCATCATCCCCCCCCGCACAACTCCACAGAGCCAGGCAACACAGACTAAGCGCGATGAATCGCACGACAACCCCTTCAAAGAGGACGGCGCGTTCCTGGAACGCGCCGTCGCGTTGAAAACATCACGAAGAATCGAAGCCGCAACGGGCTCCCAGTCACATCTGGGATTTCGGGTTCGGCAATTCCGCCAGAAAACAGACGGAACGGCCTGCCCATCTCGGGGACTCAATCAATTCAGTGGGACTCAAACAATCCAGTGGCACAGGGATTCCTGCCTGTGCCGACTGAAATGCCTGGCCGACTGAAATGAGTGGTGCGTCTTTGTTAGAACTCACCGACCACTTCACCGCTCCCCCGGCTCCCCAACGCTCCCCAGACCCCATAGGGGCTGCGTCCCGAACTGTTGGGGGCGGGTACAGCCGTCGCCTGGTTCCCGGCGTCGATGTTTTCGCTGATAAAACGAACCGCACCATCGGTCATCAGACAGTGCGTTCCTCCCACGTGGAGACTGCCGGTGTTGTACATCCCGAGATGCCAATGACTGGCTCCACCGGTGAAGCAACTCGCGGAATTCGGCGGTGTCGCGGTGGAGAACGCGGAGAAGTAGGCTCCACCATCACCCCAACGATAACCACGGGTCGTGTCACCCGAATATCCACCAGCGGGGTATTACGGGTCTGCTTATTGTAGAGTGCGGTGCAGGCTGCTGGATTCGAGATCCCAGTGGTTGCTGCCACGGCCCCCTGTCCGTTGACATCGGTCGGAGCAATCGCCTCGGCCATGGCGATGGTGTTCGAGGTGCCATCGGTGCAATCTCGAATGCCGTAGCAGGCCAGGGCTGCAAACATCCCGCGAGTTCGGACGATGATCGGAGTCGCCGATGTATTGCCGTCGCCGTTACCGGCGGCCCCATCTCCGGCACAGAACACGTAGTTCCGCTTGCCGCGCAAAGCACCGACGGGCGGCACAGCGCCTGGATCACTCGGACAAGTCATCGTCGGGAATGTCCGGTTCCAAGGGGCCGTATTGTTCCAGGGTGGCTGAGAAGAACCGCCCGCAGCCAGTGCGGAAACAATGTTGGCCACTGCCGACTGATCGTAGTAGGGAAGCAGCGCCACGACACCGCTGACACGGGTCCGCAGCCCGAGACCTCCCAGTGGTGCCCCGGATCCGCCGGTGTACGGACAGAACATGTTGAACACTTCATGGTAATTGTGCAGCGCCAAGCCGAACTGCTTCAGGTTGTTTTTGCACTGGCTGCGACGAGCCGCCTCACGAGCCTGCTGCACAGCGGGCAATAAGAGAGCAATGAGCACAGCGATGATCGCGATCACCACCAACAGTTCAATCAGCGTGAATCCACGCCGGACGAGGGAAGTTTTCATCGTAACGACACCCTTTGACAAGACAGGAATAAGATGAGAGGAGTCAGTATCCGGTGAGACGAACGTTCACCGTAACTCATTGCAGGGTATACCCTATCGAACTATTTGTCAAATAATCAAAAATTCCAGTAGAAAACAACCCATGAAATCCGTGCGCAGCTCAATCACTTCGCAACCGCCTCCGAAACGGCTGCCTTTTTCATTACCGACTGACTCCGGTATCATCTCGATTCGACGTAAGCTCCACTGTCAACAACCGTTTGTTGCCAGGACTCCGCGGTGGCCCCTTCGGATTACAAACAGACCATGGCTGAACGTGTCTATCTGGCGGTTGATCTGGGAGCGGAAAGTGGGCGGGTAATCGCCGGGAAACTGCAAAACGGGATCGTCAGCCTCGAAGAAATTCACCGTTTCCCCAACGGCCCGATCAACATGGCGGGCACCCGCCGCTGGGATGTCCTGCGGCTGTGGTCGGACATTCAGGATGGCTTGACGCTCGCCGCTCGGAAGTTTGGAGACAGCATTGTCTCGGTGGGCGTGGATACCTGGGGGGTCGATTACGTCCTGCTCTCCAAATCCGGCGAAGTCCTCGGCCAGCCATACAACTACCGCGACCCGCGCACGACCGGCATGCTGGCGCACGCCTTCACCCAGGTGGCCAAGCCTGACATCTTCGCCCAGACCGGCGTCCAGTTCATGGAGATCAACACCCTGTACCAGGTGATCGCCATGCAGCTGAAAGATCCCGAATTGATGGCTCATGCGGATCGCTTCCTGATGATGCCGGACTTCTTTCACTGGCTGCTGTGCGGCAGCCGGGTGGTGGAATTCACCAATGCAACCACGACGCAGTTCTTTCACCCGACCCACCGCGACTGGTCATACGACCTGCTGCGAAAATTCAATATCCCCACATCGATCTTTCCCGAGGTCGTCCCGCCGGGTACGAAGCTGGGGCGGCTGCGTGATGATGTGATTGTGCGAACCGGCCTGCCCAAGATCGATGTCGTGGCCCCGCCGACGCATGATACGGGGGCTGCAGTCGCCGCGGTGCCGACGGAGAATACGGGACATGCCAATTGGGCCTACATCAGTTCCGGAACCTGGTCATTGATTGGCGTCGAGGTCCAGGAGGCGGTACTGGGCCCGCTGGCCCTGGAGCTGAATGTCACCAATGAAGGGGGCGTCGACGGGACGTACCGGCTGCTCAAAAACGTGATGGGGCTGTGGCTGGTGCAGGAGTGTCGTCGGTCATTCGAGCGCAAGGGCCGCAAATACGAATACGCCGAGTTGGTGACCCTCGCCCAGGCTGCCGAGCCGTTCCGAACCTTGATCGACCCGAACGACCACGAGTTCCTCAGCCCGGACGACATGGCCACCGCGATCGAGGCGTGGTGCCGCCGGGTGGGTGAGCCGATCCCTGAGACCGACGGACAGCTGGTTCGCTGCTGCCTGGAGAGCCTGGCCTTCAAGTACCGGCAAGTGCTGAAGGGGATCGAAGAACTGACCGGAACCCCGATCGAAGTGATCCACGTCGTCGGTGGCGGCGGCAAGAACGAGATTCTTAACCAGTTTACCGCCAGCGCCAGCGGCAAGCCGGTCATCGCGGGCCCGACGGAAGCGACCGCCCTCGGCAACGTGTTGATTCAGGCACGGGCTGCGGGTGACATCGGCTCGCTGGCCGAGATTCGCGATGTGGTCCGGCATTCGTACCAGCACGAGATGAAGTCGTTCCCCGCACACGACACCGCAGCCTGGGATGCCCAGTATCCCCGGTTTCTGGGCCTGCTCCGCAAGGGCGTGATCTAAGCACCGCACGGTGAAGGCGTAGCAGAATTCATAAGAATTCTGCCGTGAGTTCCTGCTGATGCCAGTGGCGAGGGCCGCCCCTCCGGTATGATTCGCGAGATGGCCCGATCGGCCTGCCCGTTAGGTCGCGCAGCGATCAGTTGCCTCCTCCTTGGCGGGGTGGTCCGAACGCGGCGCTGAGCGTTGGGGTTGCAGGGCAACAAAAAGTTACGCGGGAGGTGCCGCCATTCACGCCCTCTTGTGCCTTCGTCCGCCGGACATCCCAGGCGATCTCTAGTTCACCCCGCCATCTCAATTGGAGGGAGCGAGGCGGTTTGCAGACCAGATTGTGACTTGATCAAACTCTCCTCGCACCTCGCTATTTGCCCCAAATACCCCCAGTTGCAACTTCGAAGGAAGTGGATTGTCGTGCAGCCGAATCGGCTCACAGATCGCAGCCCCATTCATGTAGATCGCTAACGACTGGTCTCGAATAACCACCAGCAATCGATTGTACTCGCTGATTGGACGAACTGCCGGATGTATGATCGGTCCGATCTGGGGGGCATGCCATGGGTCGGCATGGGCTCCGATCGGCTCAACCCGCACTTCTCCCAGGTTCCCGTCCACAATCACTTGGAATCCGATCTCTTTGGTCGAATTTCCTCCCAGCGAGCGAAAGAGGACGAGACCCCATCCGCCAGATGTCCCTTGTTGCACCCGCCCGACAACTTCACAGGCAAAATCATGATCGAACGTGAGCGGGTGCTGGCTGACACGCCAATTGGCCCGTGTGGGACGAATCACATAGTGCCCATGTTCGTAAGTGGCCCGGGGGGTATTGGGCTCAACCGCGAAGAGCGCCTTCCAGCCGCTGGGAATCGTGAAATCGTCATGGAGGAGTCTCTCTGTCATTGAGAATTCGGGAGCCTGAACGCGATCGTTCAAAATGGTCAGGGAAGATTGAATCGCCGCACGCTGGATCGATGAGGGAGGGGCCCCAATACTCAATCGCCATAAACGCGCGACCGAGTCCTTTCCCCCGGTGACGACGTGTCGCCCATCTCGGCAAAACACCACCGACTCCAGACCCGTCGTGAATTCGTCAGACCGATAACATCGAAGCTGTTCGCCATCAAGAACGCTCCAGATGCGTAGTGATCCATCTCCTGAAGTTGACGCCAAAAGCTCTCCGTTTGGAGATACTGCCACTTGAAACACGCCCGCCAGATGTCCTCGGAAGACTCGTTCAATGGCCCCGGTCTCCAGGTTCCAAAGGCGAATCAAGCCATCCAGGCAACTGGTGACGGCCCGATGACCATCCGGTAGTACGCGGATTTCGGTAACGACCCCGGGATGCGACGACTGACCAACAATCCGATCGGAGCCACCTTCGGTGTCCCAAATTCGTACCCGACGATCCGCACTGATTGTGACAATCCGTCGATCGTCCGGCATCCAGGAGGCCGAACTCCATGTTGGCTGATTCCCATGCAAACGATGGACTTCTTGATGCGTATCGAGATTCCACATACGAACCGTACTATCATCGTGGGCCGAGATCAGTCGGCGTCCATCGGTCGTGAACCGGGCAGTCGGGGCTCCCAAGGGCACTCCCTGCAATTCGAACAGGGGCTCGCCAGCTTTGGTTCCCCAGAAGTTGATCGGTCCCACACTTTGAGATGCCAGTATTCGCTCTCCTTCGGGGGAGAACTCAATGTGCCAATAATCTTTGGAAATTCGCCCTAATCGGCGGAGCGGCGTGCCGGTCTGCATATCCCACAATTGCACGACCCCACCTGACCCGGAGGTGGCCAACATGCGAGAGTCTGGAGAAACGGCTACCCCCATGATCCAACCCGTAGAAGCACGAAACGCATGAACTTGCCCATCGATGACTTCAGGGTGGATCGATGAGAGTTCGAACGACGATCGCACTGCGGGCTGCGTCTCTGGAGGGCTTTGCTGGCGGGTAATGGCACCGTGTGACAACGTGGGGGCGGCTACGGTCTCCGGAACGCTGGATGCCGTGGTGGTGACGACTCCCGTGCTACGTCCTTTCCAAACCCAATAAGCGAGCCCTCCGAATATTGCACAGGCCACCAAGCCCAGCAGTACCGGTGCGATCCGTTGACGCCAGAGGGAACTGCGGGGCTCCAGAGAAACATCTGCACTGACATCCCGGAGAAACCGTGAAACGGCTGACAGAAGATTTTTACTGGCTGCGGGAGTCTGTTCCCGGACTGGCCCGGGACTGACCACGGGCGAGGCAGGGACGAGTAAGGTCGATTCCCTCGCAGATACTGCGCGTTGGTCAGGGCGGATGATCGGTCGGCTCACGAGCAGGCAGAGGTTGTGACCTTTCGTGAACTTTCGCAATGCCACCTCCAGTTCAGAGGGAGTTGTAAACCGTTCCGCAGGATCCTTGGCCAGCAGACGATGGACCACGACTGCGAGTGAAGCTGGCACATCGTCCCGGAGATCACCAATGGGAGACGGTTGGTCACTGGACTGGGGAATTCGCTGGCGAAGGTCGTGTGTGCGACGGGGGCCGCCGAATGGCGGCACTCCTGTGAGCAGGTGGTACAACGTCGCTCCCAGGCTGTACAGGTCCGCCCGAATGTCGACCAAATGTGAGTCGTGCTCCTGCTCGGGGGCCATGTATTTGGGCGTTCCCATGACCTGCCCGGTCCGAGTCAGATCACTCTCCTGAGCCTCCGACTCGGACTCTATTAATGCCAGACCGAGATCGAGGATCTTGACAATCCCCTTGCTCGACACAATGAGATTGGACGGCTTGATGTCGCGGTGGACAAGTCCATGCTCGTGGACATGCTGCAGCCCCGCAGCGGCTTGTCTCACGATTTCGCAAGCATCGGAGATGGTGAGTCGGCCAAACTCTTTGAGCAACGAGCCAATGTCTCGTCCATCGACATACTCCATTACCAGATACTGCTGCCCCTGCTCCTCCCCGGCATGATGTGCTCGGACAATATGCGGATGATCGAGCTTTGCGACGGCCCGCATTTCTCGCTCGAATCGCTCCACGGCCTGGGGTTCCCATAGAGATTGTCTCAACAGAATTTTTACGGCCTCAATCCGATCGAGCTTACGATGTCTGGCCTTGAAGACCGTTCCCATGCCTCCTTGGCCGAGCTTCTCCAGTAATGCATACGGTCCGAGTTGAGCGAAAGACGCGTCTGCCGGGCCCACTGGGCCGGCTGGGGGAGCCACACCGTGGTCATCTTTCCGGGACACATCTTCCTGGCAGGCATCCGCATGGGGGTGGGATTTCAGGCTTTCCAACCGGGATTCGCAGACGTGGCAGGTCTGAAGGTGTGACTTAACAGTTGAGAGGTCATCCAGTGAAAGATTTCCGTGCAAGTAAGAGGACAATTGCTGAAGTGACGGGCAGAGCGACATATCGCAATCCTCTACTCAACTACACCCAGGGTGAACCTTGGCGGGGTGGCCCGAACGCGGCGTTGAGCGTCGGGGTTGCAGGGCAACAAAAGGTTGTGGGGGAGACGCTGCCGTTCACGCTCTTTAGTGTCTTCGTCATCCAGACATCCCAAGCGATGCCTGGTCCACCCTACCGATCCTCTTCGTAAATCTGGTTCGAAACATCTTTCCGGATTGTCGCCTTTCGCTCTGCGAAAGAGCGATCTTTCGCAGAGCGAAAGGCGACGACTGTTTCGCACCAGATCATGAGAGCCGATTTAGAAGTTGCCTTCTGATCGTACAGACAGGAATGTCTGTGCCGCTGATCCCGTGGGGCAGGCATTCCTGCCTGCCGAGCCTGTGAACCCTTCTGAAACTGCTCTCGTGAATCGAAGATGAAACGATACCTTGTGGGGGATGGTTCATCAACAGGGGTGATGAGCGGGTACCACGGGCGGACGCTTGGGACTGCCAGTGTTTTCGCGTGGTGATGCGTCATCGGGTGACGGAGAGCCCCAGACAAGGCTCCGATTCGAGGACTTCGCCTCGCCGAGAAGCGGGACGGGGGCCGGAGAATGCGTCCTACTCTTGCCCATTGGCACTTGTCCCTTGATACTTGTCACTTCCGCTGGCTGACCACTGATTACTGAAGACTGACGACTGACACATGGGACTGTTCGACAAACTCAAGGCCGCCGTTCAAAAGACGCGGGATATCCTGCGCACAGATGTGCGCGACCTGTTCAAGTCTGGGGTGATTCTGGACGAGGTGAAACTCGAAGAGTTTCATCGCGGGCTGATCCATACCGACATGGGGGTCGTGGCAGCCACAGCTCTTGTCGATGAGATTCGCGCCAAGTGCGGCGGACGCACCGTCCAGCCCAGTGAGATCTGGGACACAGTCCGGGCCAAGCTCAAGGAGATCCTCAAGGGGAAGGGCGACGCGGTGTGGGATGCGAACCGACCGTTGTCGCCGCTCAAGCAGGCGGAGTCGGGACCGACCGTGATCCTGGTCTGCGGCGTCAACGGGGTCGGCAAGACCACCTCGATTGCCAAGCTGGCCAACTTCCTTCAGAAGAACGGCAAGAAGGTCGTACTGGCCGCCGGGGATACCTTTCGCGCAGCCGCCGTCGAGCAACTCACCATGTGGGCCCAGCGGCTGGGGTGCGAAATCGTGACCAAAGCTTCCGGGAGCGACCCGGCAGCTGTGGCGTTTGAGGGGTGTGATAAGGCAGCGCAGCTCGGGGCGGACTATGTGATCATCGATACCGCCGGTCGGTTGCAAACGGCGACGAACCTGATGCAGGAACTGGGCAAAGTGCATCGCGTGATCGGCAAGCGGCTGCCGGGGGCTCCGCATGAATCCCTGCTGGTACTCGATGCCACGACCGGTCAGAATGGAGTGAACCAGGCGACCAAATTCTCCGAGGCGGCGGGTTGTACCGGGATCATCCTGGCCAAGCTCGACGGCACGGCCAAGGGCGGCGTGGTGATTGCCATTCGGCAACTGATGGGGATTCCGGTCAAGTATGTCGGTCTGGGTGAAGGGATCGACGATATGCAGGTCTTCTCACCGGACGGATTCGTCGATGCGCTGTTCGGTGATGCCTGATCCGTCAGCGGAAATTGCGGAAACACCCGCGTCAGCGGACATGGGAACGGAGACAGTGATGCGGGACGCCAGCCCACGCGTGAACAGTCCGTATTTCCGCAAGCCAGTTATCTCTGGCGCGAGATCAGGTTCCATTCGGAATCTCCGTCGGTACTCCGCTTCCATGTGGAGCATGATGGCGTGGGTGTTCTGGCTGGTTCCGCTGTGCTTGTCCGCGACCGTTTCGGCCCAGGATGAAGCTCCCTCGGGGGGGCTTCTAGGGTCGTTTCGTCGAGCGATCGTCCAGGGTTCCCGTCCCATGGGCCGGGCCATCACTCCGCCCGGGGCCACCCTGGTCTGCACGCGGGACGCCATTCAGGTCTACACGACCAACGCCTACAACAAAGAAGGGGTGAGCTATCTGGCGATCCTGCTGCGGTTTCAGAACACGGGCCCGGATCCAGTCACCGTGTTTTCCAAACGCTGCCAGCTGACCGTCGGAATGGAAACCTTTCTGCGTGTACAGACTCGGGAAGAGCTGGGCTCTCAGCCCCTGCTGATCGACGATGACCCGGTCGACGTGGAAACACTCCAGGGCCAATCCGAACAGGTGATCCCGGCTCGCAGTGTCGCATGGGTTTGGCTGGTCTATGCCAAGATCCCCACCGAGCGCGAGCTTCCGGAAATTTCGCTCAAGATGGAAACGTCCACAGGGCCGATTGAGGTCAATCTGACCCAATTCGAGAATGCAGCCCTCTCCTTTCAAGTTGAGCGAATCGGACCGCAAAATTGCATTGGGATTGTCCGCCTGACGGGTGAGTTGAATGCTCTGAACGCCAGCCGATTCATGGCGGAACTGTCGGCGGTGGCAGAGCAGGGGGCTTCGCGACTGGTCGTGGCCTTTCAAAAGGGAGCCCGCCTGGGTGATCCCCGATTGTCGAACTGGCTGGTCTATGGGCGCGAGCAGGACAGCGAGCGATTCATGGCGTTACCCATCTGGTCGGGGGCCATTCAGGACATCGCCTTCGTGGCCATTCCCGGAATGGCTGACGAAAGTGAAGAAAATCTGGCCTCGTCCGTAGACGATGGGGTTCTCATTCTCAGTCGACATCTGGTCGGTCAACTTGACTCCCAGACCTTGCGACAGCAACTGGCGGTGGGGCACCCGATGATCCGTCGGGCCGTGTTGTTCAGCGCGGGCGAGATGATCGCCAATGACGATCATCTTTTGATCCTGCCATTTCTCAAGGGACCAGATGCCGACGCACGCCTGGCCGCCATCCGCGCCCTGAAATCGGCAACCGATCCGGCAGTGATTCCCCCACTGGAGGAAACGCTGCTATCCGGCCCCAGCCAGGAGGCTTTCGCGGCACTCCTCTCATTAAACGGTTCTCCAATACCAACCGCGCGGGCCCGCGCGGTGGCTCTCATTGAGGCACCCGCTCTCCAGAAAAAGCTGGGTGTCATGCGCATCCTGAAAGAACTGCCCCTCTCCGTCCAACCCGAATGGCACCCTTGGCTACGAACCCTGCTGACAGACAAATCCGCAAATGTGCGAGGCCAGACATTACAGCTGCTACTGGCGGCGGGTGTCACCGACCGCGCGGAACTGCTTCAGGCAGCGCTGCATGATCCACAGATCTCGGTGCGTAACGTAGCATTCGACACCTTGCTGGTTCATCGTACGGACGGGGAGGAGTCGCTCTTTCGAGAGGAGACACTACGCCGCTCGCGGCAGGGAACCCTGGATAGTCGTTCCCGGATCGCCCTGCGGGAGTTGGCCGATCCCGACACATTGCCGATCATCTTGAAAGCAATCGATCAGAACCCTCGCGAGAACGATGATCTGGTCAACCTGTATATGCGAATTGGCGGGCCCGCAGTGTCCGCTGAGATGATCGAGCGTTACAACCAATTTACCCCTGACACTCGCTCAGACATTCTGCAGCGGCTGTATCTCGGTAGTGACCCCGCCTGGATCCCCCTGGCAATCGGCGGACTGGAACACGAGGACGACGATCACGCGGAAACGTGCCGCAATCTGTTGGCTGAAGCGACCGATCCGACGGTGCTTCCGAAGCTGGCCGCCGCGTGGAAACGCTCCTCCGATGACCGGGGACAGTCGATCTGCTACACAATCGGGTCTATCGGAACCGAAGCCGCACTGCAAACACTCCAGGAGATGCTGAAGTCTGCTCCCGCCCTTCGCAAGAAGGAAGTTCAATTGGGAATTACCGTCTGGAATGGGCAATCGCCATCGAATGAGATCATCCAGGAGGCCTACAGCCTGTCACAATCCGACAAGTGGGAGCCAGCCGTCGAGCTGTTCACCTTTGCGATTGAGCTGGGGCCAAACAATCCACGGATCTATTCGGGCCGAGGCCACGCACGGTTGCGGCTGTCCCAGTTTGACGAGGCCGAAGCGGACTTTCGCCGCTCCATGGAGTTGGACCCGGACAACCATAATTCGCTGTCGGGACTGGCCATCTGTAAGGCGGTTCGCGGCCAGTATCTCGATGCCATCAAAATGGTGCACAGCAACGCGATGCTGATTCAATTCGGCAAGGAACAGATCTACCTTTACAATGTGGCGTGCGTCTATGGTCGCTCGCTGGAACATGTGCTCAAAGAGCCGGCGTCCCCTCAACGGGATGCTCGCGTGCATCAGTATCAGGAGCAGGCGATGCGGTTCCTGAAATCGGCGGTCCAGCAGGGATTTGACGATGGACACCTGCTGGCAACCGACCCGGACCTGAATACCCTGCGAGAGCTACCGGCCTTCCAAAAACTCCGGGATCGTGTTCCGGACACCAAGTAGCCCTACAGGGACTCCATTCAGGAGTGCCCCTTTCCCCGTTTTCCCCCACTCCCGAGCGATTACCCGATGAGCGTGAATCCTATCCCGACGGGCTGCCACTCCGTGACCCCGTATCTCGTCATTAAAGACGCCGTAAGTGCCATCGAGTTCTACAAATCTGTATTCGGAGCGGAGGAACTGATGCGGATGGAGATGCAGCCGGGAGTGATTGGACATGCCGAACTGCGAATTGGCGACTCGATTATCATGCTGTCGGAAGAGTTCGTGGAAATGGGGTTTCGCAGCCCGCTGACGCTGGGCGGCACACCCGTCAGTCTGATGATCTATATCCCTGACGCCGAAGAAGTTTTCGTTCAGGCATTGACCGCCGGAGCCCAGCTGGTTCGCCCCGTGATGGACCAGTTCTACGGCGACCGCTCCGGAATGCTGACTGATCCGTACGGCCATGTCTGGACCATCGCCACGCACATCGAGGATGTCGCTCCCGATGAAATGAAGCGGCGGATGGATGAATTCCTGAAAGAGAATCCGATGAATTGAATCATCGACGGCGTCGAACGATCGAACCGGGGATAACCGCCTGCCCCCCGGCAGCGTCACTCCTCATCCTCGCTCGCCGGACTGAAGGTGGAATGATGCAGCACCCAGTAGACTCCCGCCGTCATGACCCCGCCGATCATTGCCAGGAAGGCCCAGGCAAACGGCCCGACAAACCACATCTTGCGTCCCCGAAGGACGCGGTCGCTGGCTTCGCGATACACGCCGATCATCAGGAGCAGATGGACAACAAACGTCACCATGCCCAAGATTAACGCGTACACCATACCAAACGCCGCAAACATGGCGGAAAACTCACGCCCCAAGGCCGGTAAAAACTGTGGATTCATGGGGACACCTAAGACAGGTTGAAATGGCGTTCCGCAGCTCGATCGGCCACGGTCCAGGGACTATAGGTTGCGACACGCACGCTTCACCAGCAAGGCCGTTTCCCGGGTCGGGCTCTCGCGGCTCCACCGCTGGCACAAATCACGAACCCAGCCCGGGTGCGACTTCCCGGCATCGTTCAGCCAGTTGGCCACCGAGTCCCGCACATACTTGGCCGGATCGGACCGCAGCGGTTCCAGCAAGGCGGCACCACGCTGGGGTGCCATTTTGAGTTCGGCGATGTGGGCACACCAGACCCCGCGCGGGCGAGTGACCTCGGACGCGAACCGACGGATGTTGTCCGACGACTCATGAACCCACGGCTGCAACCGATCGAGCGCTTCATCCAATGAGGCCGCGATCGCCGGACGAACCGCCATCCAGGCCCACTCCCGCACGCCGAAGTGGGGATCATCGGCCAGCGGTCGAATCCGCGCCAACCGCTGCGTGAGAGTCTGCTCCGGCAGCGCGGCCAGAGCAAACGCCGCCCAACCGCGAACCGTGTCCGAGGGATGTTGGCAGAAGGGCTTCAACCCCTGAAGGCCGAACCGTTCGGCCAGAATCTGACCCGCGACCTTCATCCGCGTGGTGATGCCCTCGGTCGGAACCAGCCGCGCGATCTCGGCGGGTGGGACAATCGGTACAGCACAGGTCATCAACCATTGAAAGTCGACCGCCAGTCCTTCGGCGAGCGTGGCGGATTCCACAGTGCCGTTACTGAGGGCCTGCAAAATATCGAGGGGGATGTCGCTCCGCCGACTGGCCCCGACGCGATGGACCAGCGGAGGTGGCGGGGACTGACCAGGATGAGAACGGGAGCGACCAGTCATGGGGTGTTGTCCATCGGCACCGGGGAGGGGCTCCCGCTGGAAACTCGTTCCAGTCGCAGTTTCACCGGATCCGGAAAGGTTGCCGTGGGGCGGGCCTGGAGTTGCAAGGTGTTGTCGGGGAGAAATTCGTATACCAGTGGGATGATGTCATCCTGTGCGAGTGGCGTCTTTCGAATCTTCGCGACCATCACGTCGATCAGCCGAGACAGACGATCACGAATACTCGCGCCCTTGGGAAGCGTGTATGTTTCGGTCACGATCAACTCCCCCGCTCTGACGCGCCACCGATAGTCCACAGCGTATGTGTGATGATGCGTGACCATCCATCGATCCGTGCCGAAGGAGCCTTCAAACGGATCCGGCGATCCCTTCACGGCCTGCCAGTCTCCGACGAACAACTGCTCTTCAGGACTCAGCGGATCACTCCACAGAGACCCCACGAGCAATGCCAACGCGGCGAGCGTTCCGAATATCAGGAGTTTTCGTCGGCGCGACATCGGTAGAGCCTTGCTGGTTGGCGTGATCCCAGCAGCCAGTAAGGATCATTCGACAATCAACTGTACCATCGTTGCCTTTTGCTCCGCAAAAGAGCGTCGAGCGTGGGGCCAGCGTTAGCACGTCGCAGAACTCAATTCGGACATGACACGCTTCGGCGACGCTCTTTCGCGGAGCGAAAGGCGACTACCCCAACCACCGGCAGGCGTCCTTCGCGAAGTACGTCAGAATCATGTCCGCCCCCGCGCGGCGGATACTGGTCAGGATCTCCAGCGCCACACGCTGTTCATCGATCCAGCCGTTGGCCGCCGCTGCCTTGACCATCGCGAATTCGCCGCTGACGTTATAGGCAGCGAGCGGGACATCCGGATGAGCGGCCTTCACGCGGCGAATGATGTCGAGGTAACTCAAGGCGGGCTTGACCATCAGAAGGTCCGCCCCTTCTGCGAGATCGAGGGCCACTTCCCGCAGCGCTTCGGCCCCGTTGGCGGGGTCCATTTGATAGGTCCGGCGGTCGCCGAACTTCGGCGTACTTTCGGCGGCCTCGCGAAACGGGCCATAGAACCCGCTGGCATATTTGGCCGCGTAGCTCATGATCGGAATCGAGCTGAACCCGGCTTCGTCGAGTCCCCGACGAAGAGCCTGGATCATTCCATCCATCATCCCGCTGGGAGCAATCATGTCGGCCCCCGCGCGGGCGTGGCTCACGGCCTGCTTCACGAGATTGACGAGCGTGGGATCATTGGCCACATCGATCCGCCCCCGATCCTCCAGCAAGACGCCGCAGTGCCCATGATCGGTGAATTCACAGAAGCACAAATCGGTGATGACCAGCAGATTGGGTGTGGCCTCTTTAATCGTGCGGATCGCCTGCTGCACGACCCCCTGATCGTCCCAGGCAGAACTTCCGCAGGCGTCCTTATGTGCCGGAATTCCAAACAGGATCACGGCGGGAATCCCCAGCGAATCGATCTCCCGCACCTCGGCCGCCAGTTGATCAACGGTCAGCTGGGCATGCCCGGGCATCGAGCTGATGGGGATGCGAGTGTTCTGGCCATACCGCACAAACAGCGGCAGGATGAAGTCATCCGGTGACAGCGTCGTTTCGCGAACCAGATCCCTCAGCCGGGGATGTGAACGGAGACGACGGAGACGGATTTGGGGGAACATCAGTCGAACCTCTCTCTGGACTGCCAGTCACTGAGCCTGCAGATCTGAGAAAGTATGACGAACCACAGCGCTGGCGGCGAGTGGACGACGGCCGCTCTCCACTGGCTCAGAAAATACAGAAAGCACAGGCGATGTACCTGTGCTTTCTGAATCACATGCGGAAGAAGCCACCGTCAGACGGCTTTGGCCTGTGGCGGCAGATCGAGCTTGGCACACTTGCCAATCTCGCGAACGGCCTGACGCAGGCGGTTCGAGTTCTCAACGATCGCCAGTCGCAAATAGCCTTCGCCTTCTTCTCCGAAACCTCGACCGGGGCTGACAGCGACGCCCCCCTCTTCAAGAAGCTTCATGGAAAAGTTGATCGACCCCATACCCGCAAACTGGTCGGGGATCTTCGCCCAGACGAACATCCCCGCACGGGGCCGTTCGACATTCCAGCCCAGCCGGTTCAGTCCGTCACACAGCACATCGCGGCGGCTCTGGTATTCCTTGGCCATCGCTTCGACCGCATCGTCGCAATGTCGCATAGCGATGATGGCGGCGATCTGAATTGCCTGGAAAATCCCGTAGTCGTAGTAGCCCTTGATCGTGTGCAGGGCGCGAATCATCTCGGCATTGCCGCAGCAGAAGCCGACTCGCCAGCCAGCCATGCTGTAACTTTTGCTCATCGTGGTGAACTCGACACCAACATCGAGCGCACCGGGCGAGGCCAGGAAGCTGGGGGCCTTGTAGCCGTCGTAACAGACATCCGCGTAGGCGAAGTCACTGATGACCAGGAAGCCGTACTTCTTGGCGAGCTTCACCAGATCGTCCCAGAAGCTCTGATCAATCACCGTCGAGCTGGGATTGTGCGGGAAGTTGGCGATCACCAGCTTCGGCTTCGGGTAGAGGTGCTCGCAGGTATAGGCCACGTTCGACAGGAACTTTTCCGGGTTCCGTACGTCGAGATGGATCACGTTCCCGCCCGCCATCACGACGGCGTACGTGTGAATCGGGAATGTCGGCGAAGGCGAGATGGCTGTGTCACCCGGTCCCATCAGGGCCAGGCACATATGACTGAACCCCTCCTTGGAGCCAATGGTGGCGATGACGTTCTTCTCGGGATCGAGCTTCACTCCGTACTTGCGGTCATAGCGGATCGCGACTTCCTTGCGGAGGTTCCCGATGCCGTTCGCGACCGAGTAGCGATGATTCTTCGGGTCAGCCAGAGCTTCCGCCAGCTTGTCCTGAATGATCTGCTCGGGTGGGTCTGTCGGATTCCCCATCCCGAGGTCAATGACATCGGTCCCCGCCTTCCGCATCTCGTACTTCACCTTGTTAATCTTGGCGAAGAGGTACGGGGGCAGTCGTCGCATCCGCTCTGCGACGGGAATAGAGAACGGGTTGTCGGCAAACGGGATTTCAGATTCGTTACGCATGACCGAGGCCTGGAGAAGGGGCAAAAATGATCGAAACCCCAGCCAGGACACGACTTGGCTGTGGACGGTTCGCCCCTGTTCGGATGATTATAGGGAATCCTCCGCTGGCAATCGAGATCGGTCACAACGGTTCTTCCTCTTCAGCCAAGAGTGCCGATTTTGACAGGTTTACGGCGGGGACCGAATCACCGCCCGCAAGGTCGGATGGTCTGAACCGGGCCGCCGGTACGCAATCCAGGGCACGAAAAACCCCTTTCACTCACGGCTCGTCACGCCTGAGCCACGGAATCATCCGATAACATGCTTTTCGTCAGCCGCAAAACTCCCGTAGATGGGATGCCGCTTCTCCCAACGTTTCACGTTCCGGGTGAAACCACAGCCGTTTGTTCGCCCGCCCCCACTCGGAATTCCAGAAACGGTACCGACATTCACGCGGCTCCATGCCATGGCACCCGTCGCGATGCCTCCCGGTCGCACTTCCCGTTCGGACAGGGCCAATCCTACAATCGCAGCCTTGCCCCCTTTTGAGGCCGCGATGCGCATGCAGACCTTTGCTCCCACGTCCATTGACCAGCTACAAGGTTATCTGGAGGAGGACGCTGTACCCCATCGGCGGTCACTGGCTCTCATCGGGGGAGGAACGGCACTCCGTTGCGGTTTCCCACTGAAGCGGGAGTGTGTTCGCGTGGAACTGGCGGGGTTGTCGCGAGTGGTGGATTACCCCGCACGGGACATGACAATCACTGTCGAAGCTGGAATTTGCGTGGCCGAACTCCAAAGAGTGCTGGGCACCGAGCGACAGCGATTGTCGCTCGATCTGCCACAAGCGGCGGACGCTACGATCGGCGGAGCGATCGCAACAAATGCTGGCGGTTCCCGTCGTCTGGGGCATGGAACATTCCGAGACTATCTGATCGGAATGGCGGCCCTGGATGGTCAGGGGAGGGCGTTCCATGCGGGTGGCCGAGTCGTCAAGAATGTGGCCGGTTACGACCTGTGCAAGTTGATGATCGGGTCGCAAGGCTCGCTGGGGATTCTCACCGAGGTGACACTCAAAGTCCGACCTCTGCCGGAACTGCTAGAAGTGGTGTTGCTGGCCTACGATTCTTCCGATGCGGTTGAAGTGGCATTGCAGCACATGGTGACCACCGCGACGCGCCCCGTTGCGGTTGATCTGTTCAACGCTCTGGGAATTGAACGCTTGCAGAGTCTGGCGGGACTCCCACTGCCCCAGGGGCGGTATCTGCTGGTCGTCGTATTGGAAGGCAGTGAACGCGAAGTCCGCTGGCAGGTCCAGACACTGCTCGATGAAATGCAGCCGACCCGACCGATCGCGGATGAAGCCATCGGGCCGTTGGAATCCGCCGTTCTGATGCAGGCCCTGACGGAATTCACGGCGGTCGCTGCCGATACACCACAGGCCCACTTGAGTGTGCCGCCTTCCTCGCTGTCCAAAGTCGTTTCGGAACTGAACCTGCAGGGGTTCTGGATTCAGGCCCACGCGGCCAATGGCCAGGTGCGGGCAATCTTTCCCGAACGCTGGTCGACCGGGGAATCACTTCCACAGAACTGGGACAAAGTCCTGGAGGTCGCCACCCTCGTTCGAGGACAGGCGGTTCTGGTGGGAGGGATCGAACGGATTCGAAACCATATGCCCGTGATGGGCCATCGCCGCGACGATTGGTCAATCATGGAAGGGATCAAACAACAGCTGGACCCCCACGATCTCCTCAACCCTGGACGGGTGCGATTTCACAGTTAAACATTTGGCTGCTGCTACGCCCCGAACAGTTCACGGTACAGACGAATGGTCTGTTCCGCAGCTGCGTCGGAATTGGGCCAGGGCAGACACTCCGCGGAGACATACCCGCCATAGCCAACCTCACGCAGGGCCGCCACAATGGGAGGCCAGTCCATATGACCCACTCCCACGGCACAGCGGGTGGTGTCGACGCAGTGTACATGCCCCAGCCAGCGTCCTGACTGACGAATCCCCGCCGCGATGTTGACCTCTTCGATGTTCATATGGAACAGGTCCGCCAGCAGACGCGTGTTGGTGGCTCCGAACTCCTCCAGCAGCAATACTCCCTCTCCCTGTGTCTGACAGAGATTGGTTTCGTACCGGTTGAGCGGTTCATAGATCAGGGGGACGTTGTATTGGCGGGCATGTTCTCCCAGATCGACCAGGGCCTCTCCCAACCAGCCCATCGCAGTGGCTTTGCTGACTTCACCACCCCACCGGCCCTGCATCGATCCAATAATCGCCGGCGCTCCGTTCACGCCCCCGAAGTCGATCATCGACCGTACGAAATCCATGGCCTGGCGGCGAATGGCCGAGTCCGGATCAGTGAGCCGCAACTGGCGGACTACCCACCCCGCACCGGTACCGACCGCCGCCAGCTTGAGCCCGGTATCTTTCAGTGATTGACGCAGTGTCGACGGAGAGACGGTGTCCGGCCCTGGGGCGAACAGCTCGATCGCATCAAAGCCGAGTGCTGCAGCCCGCTCGATGCCGTGGTTGAGATCGTCCCAATAAACGAACGGCCCCCCTTTCGCCTGGGGGACCAGCGAGATCGTCACAGCGGTAGAAATTCGAGAAGGCATCGAAGGCTTCAACGAGAGGGTTCTGGAGAGTTGGGATTCCCACTGCCGTTCGCTGTGGGAGTGGCTTCCGTTTCAGGCGAGGGCGGGATCAGGCGGATGCGTCCAGCCCGTTCGACCTGCCAGCGCCGCTGACGGAATCGCGGAGTCGGTTCCACAACCCCGAGCAGGTGATCGCCCGGCAGGAAACCGGCCGCAGCGGCCTCGCTCTGTGGCTGCACGCGGGTCAGGATCGAAGTCTCAGGTTCAGGAGGGTCCAGGGCGATGGACATTCCATCAGGCAGGGGACAGCCTCGTAACTGGATCGTGAGTTCCGCCGGAGAACCCTCAGCGGCCCGCCGGACGAAGAGCGTCGATTCGCAAGGTGCCGACCGCAACAAGGCCATGAAATCTTGGGTATCGCGGACTGCCGTCGAGTTGACCCGGACAATCTCATCTCCTGGCTGTAAGCCAGCCATCGCCGCAGGCGAATTGGATTCGATCAGCGTGACAATCAAGGGCATTCCCGGACGCCAGTTTGGCGACCAGGAGACCCCCAATCGGCCCGGCGGGATGTTCTGAGGCAACGCAGCCACGACCTCACGACGGCTCTCTCCCCGGAACTGCAAGGCCCCGGGACGCTGGTCATTGGCGAGTTCCGTGATACATCGGGTCATGACCCGGCCCACGCGACAAATCCCCTCGACATTCAACTTTTCGACATCGTCGCTCGGACGGTGGTAGTCGTAATGCAGTCCCGTAAACGGCATCAGGTAAGGAATGTGCCTCTGATAAAACGAGTGCTGATCACTATCGTCTCGCTGTGACCAGTCGAAGTCGAGATGCATATCACTCTGGTTGGCATGTATCATCTGGGAACGTAACCGCAGGGCTGTCCGAACCCCGAACACCGTCAGGCGATCGTCTTTCAACCGCCCCACCATGTCAAAATTGACATAGAACTTAATGGGAGCCAACGTGGGCTGAGATTTCAGCCAGTGCTCGGAGCCTAACAACCCTTTCTCTTCCGCATCCCAGAACGCAATGACCACGGTCCGGCTCAGTGGTGCCCCCAGTCGAAGGGCCTCCGCAATTTCCAGCAAGCACGAAACTCCGCTGGCATTATCGTCCGCACCGTTATGGATCTGGCCGAACGGGCCCTGACTATTGGTCCGGTTCCCGAACCCCACATGGTCGAAATGAGCCCCGAGGACGATCCACTCGTCTGTCAGCTGGGGATCCCCGCCTGGTAAGACCGCAATCACATTCTGAAATCCCTGCCCAAACGGCTGGCGAAAATCATCACCCGTCTGAGGTTGTAATCCCAGGTTTTTCAATTCATGGGCGAGGTAGGCGGCAGTGGCCAGACCGCCTTCGGTCCCCGCATCGCGCCCCTGCAATGTGTCACTGGCCAGAAAATCCACAATGGGCTGAATTTCTGACACCGTAATGGATGCGGGAGACGGTTCCTCAGCGTGACACAGCGAGGCTCCTGGAAATCCCCACAGCATCCCCAAAACCGCGCTCAGTCCCAGCTTAGCGCGGACCATCTCACTAGCCCCCGATCTGCTGGGGAGGCTCCGGCTTGGTGGTGTCGTCGTTCTCGCCTTCCTTGATCCCTTTTTTGAATTCCGTGATCGACTTGCCGACGGAGCGCATCGTCTGGGGAAGGCGACTTCCAAACAACAAGAGCGCCACCGCCGCCACGATGAGCAACTCCACATGGTTGAATCCGAACATCGGCGAAAATCCTCTCGGTTCCGATACCTCCGCGAAAGAGGCATCCCATCCCCGATTGTCGCGGAACAGCTCCAAGCAGCACGCGCTGCCCAAGGGCTCGTTTCGATTATCTCAGTCTACCCGGCCCAGCCCCGATTCTCAAATATCGATCGATTCGAGAAGCGATCACTTCATGCGAGTGGGAATTCCTGGTTGACAAACCCGCAAAGCGGAAGAGTTCGGGCAGATTCAGAATTGGTACTCAGACTTGACCGACAAGCCTGTCCGTGCGAACGGAACACAGAATCCGATCGGACCTATAGCCACAGCAACCAGGCCAATCCAGCCATGCCAATCAGCCCCGCGACAGCCAATACCCAGACCCAGCCGGGCCAGCCCACACGCGGCTTCCGGACAGTGAATCGAGTGGTCGCCGACAATTCGATGCGGTCCCCAACTTTGGGAAGCGAGGTTTTGCGACTCTCCCCATTGGACTGAAAATTCACACCCCCAATGGCGGACAGCACCCATTTCTGCCCGTCAAAGGCCAGTCGACAATGGTGCAGGGCCAGTTCCGGATCGGCGAATACATGATCGCAATCGCCCGCTCGACCCAGCAGGTTGTCGCTGCGATCCACCAGCATCTGGTCTCCCTGCTCGAACACCAGAAGCAGACGCTGATCGACTTCGACGCGGGTCACGGGCGGGGCAGGCGCGGACGGTTTCCGGGGACGGACCACGTTTGGAGTGGTCGTCGATTCGACGGACAGTCTTCGCTCGGGACGGGGTTCGACCTTCGTCGGATCTTTATTGACAGCTGTTGAAATTCGGGCGGTCGAGGACCGATGAAGCGCCGCAGAGCCTGACAAGGAGACCGCCAATCCACGCTCCTCGGCTCGTTGGCGGCGGCGCTGCACGATCTCCGAATAGACAAACGGGACGGACTTTCGCTTGGAGAAGGGAGCCAGTGCGTCGATCACGTCCTGCATCGACTGCGGGCGATCGGCGGGCGATTTGGCCATCATTCGCTCAACCAATTGACTGAGCGCTGGGGGAATATCCGGAACCAGATCCACCAGTTGAGGCACCGGTTGATGGCGGTGCGCCTCCAGCACCTTGGGAATCGTCGGCTCGTGGTAGGCCCGCCGCGCGGCCAGGATCGCAAACAAAGTGCAGCCCAAGGCGTAAATGTCGGCCTGAGCCGTCACTAACAGGCTGTCGCGGGCCTGCTCCGGAGGCATGTAATCGTAGGTCCCCAAACAGTCGTGTCCAAAGATCATCGACAGGGAAAACTCTTCGTCGTGTGCCAACTGGTCCGCCAACGTCAGGCCAAAATCGACGACCTTCACCAGCCCGCTGCGATCGACAAGGATATTGTCAGGCTTCAGGTCCCGATGGACCATCCCCAACTTGTGGATCTCCTGAACCCCCTGAGCTGCTTGAGTGATCATGTCACAGGCGGCCCCGATCGGGAGCCGTCCGGCAATCGAGACCAATTCCTGAAGCGTGATCCCTTCGAATAGTTCCAAGGCGACATAATCGGTCTGACCGAAGACTTCTTCCGCGGTCCCCGAGTCGTAAGTCTCGACCAGATGGGGATGGTGAAACAGCCTACCCGCCCGGTCTTCGAGGCGAAACCGGGCCCGCATGCCCGCATCATTCCGGAATCGCTCCGACAGGACTTTCAGAGCGACAATGCGTCCCGTCGACCGCTGCAAGGCACGATACACCGTGCCCATGCCGCCCCAGCCCATCGGTTCCTGAATCACATAATCGGCAATCTTCAACCGCCGGTGATTACCCCGCAGCAGTTCGCTGGCCTGAAATGATGTCAGCAGTGACTGGTCGACCAGCTTCTGGGCCAGCACTTCGGGTTCCGCCTGAATCGCCTCGCGTCCCAGAACCTCAGCGACCCGCTGCGCGGGCAGCCAATCGCTGCGTCGCAGGGCCTCCAAGAACGAAGTTTGCTCTTGAGTCGCCATACAAGTCCCATGGAACCAGACGGGACAAGGGAACCGAATGTCCGCCAAGCATCCATTCAACTCTAGTTTACGAATTATCGACCATCAGTAGAAGTTCCTGACGGAATCGGAGAATGCTTTTCGACTACTGCCGTTCAAAAAAGATCACGTGCTGGCGAGGCAACCCCGTGTAGGTTTTCTGCCACACCAGATTCAGTCCTTCAACGCTGGCCTCTCGCTTGACCTGTTTTTCGGCCATTTTGTGGACTTCTTTGATTAGGACACGCGGGTCTTCCTTGCGGTATTCCACAAATGCGACTCGGCCTCCAGACTTCAGGGATTTGGCAATCTCCGAAAGCATTTCATAGGGCATATCAAACTCATGGTACACATCGACCATAATAATCAGATCGACCGACCCCGGCTTCAGATTCGGAGAGGTCGTCGTGCCCAGTACCGGAAGAATATTCGTAATATTCTTCTTTTTGCAGTTCACCGCCAAGGCGTCCAGCATCTCTTGCTGGATGTCGACAGCCAGTACGGTTCCCTGAGGGCCGACCTGCTCCGACAGCAGCAGACTGATGACTCCCGAACCTGCCCCAATGTCCGCCACTGACTGACCGGGTTTCAGTTCGAGAGCCTTGACCAGGGCTGACAGGCCTTCTTCTTCTTCCCGCTCCGGGCGTTCCAGCCAGGAGATACCCTGGTGCCCCATGACATGAGCGATCTCGCGTCCCAAGTAGAACTTGCCAATCCCGTTCGGGTCGTGCTCTTCTCGGAATACGTACCGACCGCCGCTGGTGGGGTCCGCCGGTGGTGCGGGCTCTTCCGAGCACAGACTGTTCAGACAGCACAGGCTGTTCACGCAACCGATCAGACAGACCGCCCATGCCGCGATGCGCATCGGAGAGTTCCTCAGCGAACCATCTTGTCTTCCCGGATCGGTATCGATCCTTGGAGGGCGTTATCCCGCCTCGACTCTAGATCCCGGCCAACGCAGCCGCCTGATCATCCTTGATGTCAAACAGCTTATTCAGCTTGGTAATGGCGAACACTTCATAGATGTCCGGGCGAATGGAGCACAGCTGCAGCTTCCCGCCAGCGGTCTTCACCTTGTTGTTCATGGTGATCAACTTGCCAAGCGCGGCACTCGACAGGTATTCCACGTTGGAGAAGTCCAGAACGATCTTCTTGCGTTTGTCCTGATCCACTAGACCAAATAGTTGGTTCCCGATCATCTGGATGTTGTTTTCGTCGAGGATTTTCTTGTCGATAAAGCGCGCCACAGTGACGTCGCCCACTTCCTCGATGTCCAAACGTCGTTGACCTGCCGGGGCCATAATGGGGATTCCCAAGTGAACAGTGACTGGAGGAGGTTGAACTTCCCCAGATTCCGGGCCGCGTCAAGTTGGATTGGCCCGAACCTGATATGTGTAGGGACGATCTTCTCGCGTGACATGGAGCGTGTCAAGTGAAGGTGGGGGAACGCCACATTTGCCAATTCCGTCAAGGAGCCTTCGAACCCCCTCCCCGCGCCCCTCGTTTTCGAAGATTAGTGGGGGCCTGGGGGTGGAATAGGTTCCGTAGAACGGGTTTTCAGCAGCTCTTGTGCGGCATGATATGCCGTGGAAACTCCCGGTTGCGGCAACAATCCCCCTCCCAGGATCAGCGCTGCGAGTGTCAACACCGCAATGGTTTCCCGTGCCCCCATTTTCAGGTCAACCGCCGAAACATGCCGGGTTCCCGTAAACAACAGAAAAT
>QWPB01000166.1 GCA_003671275.1 Planctomycetota bacterium
AACCGAGTACCACAAACCGAACAGCCAGAACCAGTGCCCGGAACAGACCTTACGCCATGTCGCAAAAACACCCCCTGTGGTAAAAACACAACACTGTGCGCGGTCGGTCCCCGGGAGTACAAAATGTCGGGCTATACAGTCGCGGATTTTTCGGCAATTGCCGCAGTGCCCTGTCCCTGCGGTCTCGCCCGTCGGGCGTTTGGAGAGTTGACAGATTTTCCGGCGACAGTGCATGTCACGGAAATATTGGAAACCGCCCGTTTGCATTACCACCGGACGCTAACCGAGGTTTATTATGTACTCGAATGTGGCCCCGACGCGTGGATGGAACTCGACGGACAGTTGATTCCGCTCCATGTCGGCAGCTGCATCCTTATCCGTCCGGAGACTCGTCATCGGGCAATTGGACGGATGAAGGTTCTGATTCTCGTCCTTCCGAAGTTTGATCCCTGCGATGAATGGTTCGACTGACAATCTGCTGCCGGTAGTTACCCCCCATGGGACAGCCTGTACCGACTCGTCGGGGAAAGGACATGCCCACGGGGCCGACGAGGGGTGTTGTTCCGCTCCCCCCACCTCGGCGGCATGCCAGACCTCGTCACTGCCAGAGGGGGCGACAGAGCTTAACGCCGACGAAGAGCAGATGATTGAAGCGCTTCGGAGCGTGATCGATCCCGAGCTGTTTGTGAATATCGTTGATCTTGGACTGGTCTATACGATCACTCAGGGGGATGAAGGTCGAGTGCAGGTCGAGATGACGCTGACGAGCCCGTCCTGCCCAGCTGGACCACAAATCGTCCATCAGGCCAAGACCGCACTGGAGCAATTGCCGGGGGTCAATGAAGCCAAGATTCGCCTCGTGATGTCTCCCCCCTGGTCTCCCGCCCGGATGACCGATGACGCCCGGGACAAACTGGGGATTTTCTAATCCCCACAGTGGCCCGGCAGTGTGAGAATGACAACAGCCTCGGCGAATTGGCCGAGGCTGTGCTGTTTGGTGAGGTGCGATCGCGAGCGGCGATGGGCTCGCCGGGAAACGGGTCTTTTCTATCTTCTTTTATCAAGGGGCGGACCTGTGGTGGTCAAGCCTACCTGATCGGGGCAACAGGCGGTTATACCTGTCCCAACACCAGACAGGCATTATGGCCGCCGAAGCCGAAGCTGTTCTTCAGGATTCGGCTGATCTTCATCGATCGGGCCTGCAACGGGACGTAGTCCAAGTCGCAGTCAGGATCGGGATTATCGAGGTTGATCGTGGGTGGGGCCACCTGATTTCGCAAGGCGAGGACGGAGAGCGCAAACTCGACGCCGCCCGAGGCCCCCAACAAATGGCCCAACTGGCTTTTCGTGCTGGACACAGCCAGGGAACGGGCGTGATCGCCGAACACGGCCTTGATGGCCAATGTTTCCGCCTTGTCCCCCAACGGCGTGCTGGTCCCGTGAGCGTTGACATAGTCAATGGTCGAGGGATCGACCTTGGCATCACGAATGGCTTGAGCCATGGCGTAGCGAGCCCCCTTGCCTTCCGGGCAGGGAGCGGTCATATGCGTTCCGTCAGCAGACATGCCGTAGCCGAGCAATTCGGCGAGGATGTTCGCCCCTCGGGCTTTGGCGTGTTCGTACTCTTCGAGCACGACCACACCGGCCCCTTCGGACATTACGAATCCATCCCGGTCGCGGTCAAAGGGGCGACTGGCAGCCTGCGGGTTATCATGCCGTGTGGACAGAGCCATCATCCGGGTAAATCCGGACAGCCCCATCGGCGTAACCGCGGCTTCACTCCCACCGGTCACCATGACATCGGCCATGTCATTTTGAATCAGTTTGAACGCGTCACCAATTGCGTTGGTGGCCGAAGCGCAAGCGGTCGCCACCGCGCTATTGGGCCCTCGCAGGTGCCAGTTCACGGAGATATTTCCGCTGGCCGCATTGACCATCAGCTTGGGGATCATGAACGGCGAAACTCGCACCGGTCCCTTGTCATACAAGGTCTGGTGCTGGACTTCGATCTCGTTCAGACCGCCGATGCCGCTTCCAACGAGAACTCCGTGGCGATACGGGTCGCCAGTTTCGAAGTCCATCCCGGAATGCTTGATCGCCTTATCCGCTGCCACGACGGCAAACTGAACAAAGCGATCCATCCGCTTGAGTTCCTTCTCCAGCAGAGGCAGGTGTTCCACGGCGTTGAAATAGGGAATTTCACCGCCGAAGTTCACCTTCCATGCGGAACAGTCGAAGCGTCGAATCCGGCCAATCCCGCTCTTGCCAGCGCAGACAGCATCCCAAAACTCGGAGATCTCACACCCCAGAGCCGTGACGACGCCTAATCCGGTGACAACAACGCGACGGGCCATCTTCCGTTACTTCCGTTCCTCGATGTACTTCACTGCGTCCGACACCGTTCGCAGCTTCTCGTAGTCCTCGTCCGGAATGCTCACTCCGAACTTGTCCTCGAACGCCATTCCGAGTTCCACGATATCGAGGGAGTCGGCCTTGAGGTCGTCGATGAAGTTGCTGTTGGTTTGCACTTCTTCGAGGGAAACGCTCAGCTTCTCGCTGACGATTTTCTTGACATCATCTTCCAGCGACACACCCTGCTCCTTCCGGAATCCCGGTTGTTTGTGGTTCATCGGCGTTCCCTGAAGCTCTGCCCTGGGGGCTTCCGCTGGACTGGGACTGCCGTCACCTCTCGTGTGAAATCGACACAATCGTCAATTCCGCGAGAACCGGGAACATATAGCGGGTAGGGAAGTATGTGTAAACGCCAAGCGCGGACCGATTTCGGGCAGTTTCTCAGTCTAACGGTTGATCCGGCAATACCTGCCGATGGGAGATGTCGGACCGGAACCTCATTCCGTGTGGTGAAAGTCCTACACAAACAAACACAACCGAAACGCAACATGTTTCCACAACAGAAGATAAACCACAACACCGAATTGGCACCAATTTTGCCTGACCCACCGGGAATACTTCTTTGTCCTCGGGATCATGCATTTGTCTGTGATGCCACTGATCGCTGAACCCCGGTCGCCCTCCCAATTGTTGGAGCGGATCCGAGCGGCACGGCTGTTTGCCGATTCGGTCTACCGGCAGCTGCTGGTACGTTCGCAGTCGATGCTCGATGCACCGGTTGCGGAGTACGCCCTCCATCTGGTGGATCACAAGGTCGTCACACAGTGGCAGGCCGAGATGCTGCTAACGGGGCAGATGGGGTTTTACGTTCAGGGCTTCCGATTACTGACGCCCTATTATCACAGGGGGCAGGAGGCCCTGTTTGTTGCCGAACAATTGTCGCCCCAGCGGTTAATGCTCTTGCATCTGTCTCAGGCTGAAGATGGACGACGGTCATATGCCGCCTATGAATTTGTCGAAGGAATCCCACTCACGGTGTGGGCTCGGCAGCGGCGGGAGGTTTCGGCGGTGCTGGCCGGACGCATTCTGGACCAGGTGCTGAATGCAACGGCAGCCTGGGACACGGCCACCTTTCGTCGGGGCCTGCCTGAGCACGTGCTGTTACTGGATGGCGGGGCCCTCAAGATTCTGCCACCACTCGCCAAGAAAAAAGGCTCCCGGGGAATGCCGGACGACTTGGCGACCGAGCGACTGGCCTACCTGCAGCGGATTCTCGACGCGATCTCCGGTCCATCCCGAATGCAAGTGCTGACGGCCTGTCGGGCGTGGAGAAAACACTCCCGGAACCGGTCGCTGGATGCTCTCGAAACATGGCATGCCGAGGAAATCACTCGGCATCGAATGACATTCCATGCGTACCTTCGCAAGTCGCCCCCATGGAAGCAGCTGGAGGGCCAACTGGCGGAACTTCCCGCCAGCAACGCCCGCCTGTTTCAGCAGCCTGCCCGGGCCCTCGATCACTCTTTGCGGGATCGCTCTACGCCCCAATCAGAACTCGTCCCTGCGATCTATCGTCGGTTCCCACGAGGAGTCCCGACACCACGTCCCCTCCGATGGAGAATGCGACAATTCATGCTGGCAGTGCTGCTTCTGACAGGTCTGGCAGGTGACTGGTTTGGAAGACACAGCCGTTCACTGAAGGGGGACATCTCTCCGGATAGCGAGGGCTCCGCTTCCGGGAAAACGGAAGTACCATCGAACCACCAGAAAACAGTCTAAAGCGGATCAGAGCAGCTGGAGGCGACAACCGGACATGGCCACATTGTGTGGATCAACGAAAAAGAAAAGCACGCCGAGCAGATCGCTCGGCGTGCGTGGGAACTTCGACGGAAGAGGCGATGCTATTCGCCGTACACCTTGGTCAATTCTTCGGACGCCAGCGGCTCAGCCAGTGAGTCGCTCGTCAGGCGGGTTCGAAACCGCATGTTACCGGACAGCGTCCCCTTGACGATCACCTGGAAGGTCAATTCCTGACCGACGGCAACTTCGCCAACGGGCTGGAACACGACCAGCTCTTTGTCATGCTTGTGTTGAACCGGGCCAGTCGCCTTGCTGAACTCGACACCGACCGGCAATTCACAGGTCAGAGAGACATTCTGAGCAGCTGCGGTACCTTCGTTCTTGACTTTGATTTCGTAGGCCGTTTCGACCCCGACTTCGACGGGGTCATCGAGGTCTGATACATCGACCACCAGAGACGAGGCCCCCTCGACGCGGGTCGAAACTTCCGCATCGCTGACCGCCCCGTGTTCCGAGGTGGCCCGGATGAAGTGCGTGTACTCACCAGTGGTCTTGGCGATCAGCACGACGGGAATGGTGGATTCCGTCCCCTTGTCGAGTCGACCGACAAACCAGTTCAGCATGCGATTCTGGGAGTCATACTGGACACCCTGTTCGGAAGAAACGAATTCGAAACCATCCGGCACCTTATGCATCACCCGGACATTGTCAGTGGAGGCAGCTCCGTCGTTCACGACTTTCAGGGTGTAGGTGGCCTGGCGTCCCAGATACCGCAGACCGGGGCCTTCAATTGAAGCCGACAGACTCGGGGCGATCACCGTCACCTCGGACGAGGTCTTCTCGTTGAGTCCGTGATCAGCCGTCGCATGGATGTCGATGACGTGGTGGCCACCGGCGACAGCTGTCAGAGCTAATCGAACCGGGCGGTTTTCGCCGGGAGTCAGATTGCCCAGATCCATCTTGAGCTTAGCACCTCGAACGTGTTCCAGTCCTTCGGGAATGAGGGCTTCGATGCGCACGTTGGTGACGATCCCGGTACCGGGGTTGCTGATCATGAGCGTCTGAGAAGCGGTCTCACCGACCAGCACTTCCGAGGCCCCTTCGAGTCGGACGGCAAGCAGCGGTTCGGCCACCGAGAAGCTGCCCGTAGAGACTCCCGAAAACCGCACGTTGGCGGTCGGCGAGACAGCACCTCGGACTTCCGGAACGAATGTCAGGGTGATGACTTTTTCTTCGCCCGCAGCCAGTTCATCGATAGTCCAAGTCAGGTCCGACGAACTGGGCTCGGGCTGAGACGAAACGAATCGCAATTCCTTGGGGAAACTGGCTTCCACTTCCACCTTGGCCGCGGTGGCGTTACCCGTGTTCTTGACGAGCAGTTCACAGGTCGATGACTGGCCAATATTGATGGCGCTGGTGGCTTTCCACTGGGTGACCACCTGCGGGGCCGCTGTCATCTGGGTGACCACTGGCGAAACAATCGGAGCCGTTGGCACCGTGGACTTGCTCTCGCCAATCACGGGGCGGCTGACTGAAGTGCCCGAGATCTGGCGAACGGTCTGGCGAGTCGGGGTAACCCGGCTTCGAGACACGACGGGAGCCGATTCGGCAGCGGGCTCTTCCGCATCGACATCGACGGGGGTTTCGATCCGCCGCGTATTGACCGTTGACTTGACCGGAGGCTTGACCGTGACCTTGGCCGCAGTAGGCTTTTCTGCCACGGGTGCAGCGGTGATTCCACGGTTCGCAGCGGGCTTGGCCGCCGGGAGCAACTCGCCTTTGACTTGGGTGATTTCCGCATCTGCTTCGGCATCGGCAGAGACGATTTCAGGTTCGGCAGCCGAATCGGCCCAAGCGGGGCGATCTTCCGCTGCAGACTTCTTGGAGGCAGCCCCCAAGGCCACAGGAACACGTCCGGCAGCGGGCACAACCGGTCGGGTGCGAGTGAACGTCACGCGCCCCTCAGGAGCTGCGGATTCTTCCTCAGCGTCTGATGCGGGCACAGCTTCTGAAACCGGCTCTGACAACGGGGCGGTTTCCGCCTTGTCATCGGCGATTTTTTCTGATCCCTCTTCAGCCGCTGGTTCAGCGGCTTCCGTTGATTCGGCAGGGGGTTCCGCCAGTGGATCTTCCGCCACGACCAAGGCGGGCTTTTCTTCACCGAACAACTCGGCGGAGTAGTTTTTGAGCGTTGTCGGCTTGGCGACAGTCCGCCCCAAGGTCAATGAGGAGCCATTCGTCCCCCGAGGGGCCAATGTACGTTCCTGAGCCTGTAGGAACGCTGTAGAAGCGAAACCACACCAGGCCAGCGTCCACAGAGTCTTCCGCATGTTACATCTCTCCTCACCGATGGCTGGTCGTGTTGGACGGCAGTTGTTGCCGGACAATGCCGCGAACCAACACGACTCATCCTTTGTATTCGGTTGTGCGGGATGTGCCTCGTGAGCGGATTTCGTGGAGTTTGAGGATTATCCGGCCCTCAAGGAGACGCAGGCTGGTGCAATCCCACACACGGTTTCTCGCCGGGTGAGTCGTCATGAACACGCATCCAGCCCAGCGTGAAACCGTGCGTGGCCGGATAGCCAGGAATTCCCCTTGACCCTATGTTTTCAGCACGGGTAGCCTTTCTCTATGTCCATGCCGCTCAAGAGTTCGCCGCGACTCGTTACGCCCAGTGACTGGATGCGAGGGGCTTTGGTCTGGGGACTGATCCCCGGTTGGATCGTTTCGACGATCTTCCATGCCGGGTTGTTGGCCGGGGGGTTGCTGCTTTCCAGGATGGAAAGCTGTCGCGGCGATTACTCCTCTGAAGACGGAACCGGGTTTCGCGAAGTAGGCCTGAAGACCCGCGAGTCTTCCAATTCCCCCGGCCCGACCAGCGAGTTGCCCGCTCCGGCTGGTGAAGCCTTACTGACTCCGATCACACCGGTGATTACTCAGCCACCGGTCGCACCGGCGTTTGACGGTCCGCCAGTGCCACTCAGTCTGCCGAATGCCTCGCACCGACCGCTGCTGGGGCAAGGTCCGCCCACATTGGGGTCTCCCGCGCTGCCAGCTGCGACTTTGCCCGTCACGGGCCAGGTCACCGGAGGAGGCGTTCCCGGGGCACGGGGCACTGGAGCGGGGACCGGTGATGGCGGTCATGGGGTCGGACAAACTTCCCTGTTCGGCGTGAACGATGCGGGCAAGAAGTTTATCTATGTCATCGATCGTTCATTCAGCATGGACGAGTATGGGGCCTATGCGGCGGCCAGGGCCGAATTGCTGACCAGTCTGTCGCGGCTGACCGAAGTGCAGCAGTTTCAGATCATCCTTTACAACAACGCCCCGCTGGTTCTCGAAACTCGTGACAGCCGATACCCGATGTTCTTCGGAACGGACGCCCAGCGGCTACTGGTCCGGGAACAGATCCGCTCGATCCCGCCCGATGGTGGAACGCGTCACCTGCCCGCCCTGGAAGCCGCCTTGAAGTACAATCCCGACGTACTCTTTTTTTTAACGGATGGAGCGGAACCCGCGCTCGACGCTTCCGAGATGCAGGCCATCCGAGCGAAGAACCGCCAAGGCACTCGAATCCATTGCATCGAGTTTGGTCGTGGACCACAACTCGTCGGAACGGATGGGAAACCGGTCGGCAACTTCCTCATGAAACTGGCTGGCGAGAACAGCGGTAAATACACGTACCGCGATGTCAAACGCTTCGCGTCCACACCTTAACCGGTCTCCAGCCCTCTCAGGATCTCTGGGCCCGCTGTAACCGCTTGCGATCCTTCTTTGAAAGCCCCTGCGGTGACATCTGCGATTGTTCTACCTGCAGTTCCGGGGAGTCTTCCCGATCCTCATCGAATTCTTCGTCTCTCTCGGAGTCTTCGGCCATTGCGAAGTGCGGCGACGGAATCGGATCGTGCGTATGCACCGTGGCCGGTCGATTGACGGGACGCATGTTGACCGCCCGCGTCGCTGGTGCATCATCCTCTTCCTTGGACCGCTCACGAGCGGCTTGGCGTTCCATCATCGCCCGGAGGGGAGCGGTGGTCCGCTCCGTGACACGACTCTGCTTCTCGCGCCGGGGTTGATCGTTCTCCACTGCGGCGGAAGGCGGTGCCGGTAGTGCAGCTGCGGCTCGCCGGGCTTCTCGCCGGTCCTGGAAAGCCTGCCATTCCAGTCGCATCAAGGCCGAGAACTCCCGGATGAAGGTTCTCACGCGAGCCTGCCAGCGAATCCTTCCTGGAGCGGCTCGCTCCCGCGGTGCAGCCTCATTGGTCACATGAGTCACGAACCGGGCATACCAAACCAATGCCGTGGCAAACATCATGGCCCAGATCGCCCCCAGAGCGGACTGGCTGGGAGCCACCCATTCCGCAGGCAGAAATAGATTGCCCAACAGAACATTCATTCCCGCCAGTACAGCCAGTCCCCGTGACCATGAAACAATCCGGGCCCCCAGCGGACAGTGCCGCATATCCCGGCGCATCAGATGCATCGCTGAAATCAGCATGATCGTGGCAGGCATCATCCAGCAGACGGTGCCCGCATCAACCCAGCCAAAGGTCCGATGATTCGTCAGAGCATCCCCCCAACGATGGTGAAACCGGGTACCCGTCGCGACACAAAACACCGAGCAGACAGCTCCCACCCAGAACCAGGCTTGATAGCGACCCGCGAAGTCCTTTCGACTTTGCGACCGCCGCCACAGAATCAGATATGACATCTGTGTACAGATCAGCAGCGCGATCGTCGTCAAGAAGTGCAGTAGTCGCCCCGATTGCAGGCCGAGGATCTCCCGCCAGGGAGAACCCTCTTGGCGATCCAGATAGACCCCATAGCCCAAACACCCTGCCAAGGCCAGCCAGCCAGCAGCCACCAGCGTCCAAATCTTCCAGGGCCGCTCGGGGATCAGGCTGGAAACAACGGCTGGCTGTGCGGGCACGGCTTCCGGGCTGACATCCACGGGAGAGACGGAATTCGTCCTGGCACGACTGACCGGTGGCGGCGGCGTTTCCTCTGGCAATTGAGCCAGCCAACGTCGCCGCCGATTGAGCGAGGGATCGGCACCGGAGAAGCCGAATGGCATAGAAGTCACAACCAGAGTGCGGGATACCGTCTTCTTCTGATCGACCCCGCATCCCGGAGCGTCCGCTCCAATTAACCCCGCCGGGGCAAGTTGCCACGGGATCTCCTGCGGGAAACCCCCTTGTCCAAATCGAAGACAGACTCTTCCCGAGCCGCACAAGTTAACACCCCGAAATGGATCGACCTGACGCACCGCTCGTGCCCCGATAGAGCCACTACAACCCGCACACCAGGCCCGATCGCTACGCCATGCACGTAGCATGTGGTCCATGGAGAAGATCGATTTGACGGCTCCCGCCTGAAACATAGGGTTGAGTGGGGAACTCACATTCTCCGTAGCGGGCCTTTGTGAAAGTCGTTCCATGCAGCGTCGTTTTCGGCGGGCCCTGCCGCATCATCCTCGTGGCGTCATCCTGGTTGTTTCTGGGATTGTGCTGGTGATGGTCTTTGCGTTTGTGGCGTTCACCATTGATGTCGGCCAGCTGGCAATGACCAAAGGGGAACTCCAGAACGCTGCGGACTCCGCCGCCATGGCGGGCGTGATGTCCCTGGGCGATGGAGAGGCGGCAGCCATCTCCGTGGCGAAAGAGTATGCGAACCGCAATAAAGCAGCCGGGATGGCGATTGACCCAAGCAACGCCGATGTTCAGGTAGGTACGTTCAACCTGACCACGCATTCGTTCGTGGAATCAGGGACCAATGCCAACGCCGTGCGGGTGACCACCCACGTTCGCAATAAAGCATTCTTCTTTGCCCCGATGATCGGGCATCAACAGTTCAACTCGCAGGCCGCATCGACGGCCATGCTCAATCCTCGCGACATTGTGTTTGTCGTCGATCTCAGCGGATCGATGAACGACGATACCGAACCGCTCTGGGCCACCCAGACTATCAATGAGATCTACGGTGAAAACGGGTTTTCCAACGTCGCCACGCCGCTGATTCGAGACCTGTATACCGACTTGGGATTTGGAGCCTATCCTGGAAACCAGGAACATATTGGGGCTCCCCTGAATGTCCCGACGGATGGCTACGCCTTTTCCGAAATGACCCGTGACGATGGCCCGCTGGCCGATCTGTCGATTGATGTGAAGTACCGGATCGATTGGAGCGATGACGAGGCCACCCGCCGCGTTAAAGGCTACCGCTGGATCATCGACAATCAGATCGCCCGGCTGATGCCTGCAGCCCGACCGCTCCCGGACTCGGCCACGAACTATGCGTTCTGGGAAAAGTACATCGACTATGTCATCACCCCCACCTGGGTGGGCAACCCGCCCCCTTCTCCGCCCGATGAAGGTGGTGGTGGTGGTGGTGGTGGTG
>QWPB01000122.1 GCA_003671275.1 Planctomycetota bacterium
CGCAGAGTCGGAATCGGTGGCTCGCAGGTTCAAGGATGACAACGGCACCCCCTGCCCCTCACTGACCGTGATTCGAGCCGTTACCAGGGCCGGAGGGTCGTTCTCGGGAGCCAAGGTGATCGCAAACGTTCCAGACACTGACGCCGCCCCGTCACTCAGAGTAAATCCTATCGAATCGGAATCAGACTCGGATCCGCTGTGAACATAGCGAATCAGATTGCCATTGATGTCTTCCTGGGTAAAAGTCGTAATCGGCACACCCGCATTCGTCGATTTCTCCAGGCGTCCCCAGTTGGGACTCATCGTGACGGTATACACCAGCTGTGTCGCGGTATTGTCAGGGTCGCTGGCATCCAGACGGGTGCTATCGATTATCGCCATGGCCCCTTCGTTCAACGACAGTCCATTATTGATTGCGATTTGGGAAGGATCATTCTGACTGACATAGGAGATTAAAACAGAATTCGGGCCGACCACCTCTTGACCATCGCTGATCGAAAGCGAAATCACGGGGGCGGACTCACCGGAATTATGCACGAATCGCACGCGCCCACTGTTTACATCATCTTGCGAAAACGAAGTGACCGCCGAGCCGGGGATGTCGCTGGACTCAAACGTTCCGCCCGAGATCGACACGACGATGTAGATCAAATCCGTCATTCGGTTATCCATGTCATTCGTGAGCAGATTATAACTGCTCAAGGTCAATGCCTCGCCCTCCATGATGGTCATCTGGTAGGCATCAAAGACCGGGGGATCGTTGACGGGATTCACCGTAAACCACATCTCGCCATCTTGCGAAAGGATCCCATCCGAGAAGATGAAATGAAACGAATCTGTCGGAACCTCGCTACCGTTGTGGACATAGATTAGATGGCCGTCATTCACCTGCTGTTGAGTGAAACTCGAAATTATTGTTGTGGGCGAGGCTGTCAGGGCGAGATGTCCATACTCGGGAGGATTCGTGACGGTGAACGCAATCTGCTCCGCCGTCGACTGATCATCGACAACACTCAGATCACTGGAAGAGACAACCACGCTCCCGCCTTCGTTAACGGTCATTCTGGAATTGACGGTTATCACGGGAGCCAGATTCACAGGATCAACGGTAATCCCGCCTGTTGTCTTCTGAGTGCTGAATGCCGTAGATCCGCCGTTCACCGTGGTGTCTACACCTGCCTGACCGTTCGTACCCGATGATTGATCCCAAGCCCGGATCGTGATGCTCCCGCCAGGGCCGTCATACCCTGCCATGGGGATCAGCCGAATCCGGGCGGTCGGATTCAGCAGCGTGGCCGAAGATTCACTGACCCCTGTCAAGCGAGTCCAGACATCTCCCCCCAGGGAGTACTCCCAGACGCCATAGGTTTCATCGACATCGGTCACAGCGATTCCGCGGAGTGCCCCCTCGTCGACATCACTGATCAGCAGACCGGAAGCGGTGTTTAACAGGTCGTCTACGGAGTCGCCTGACGGATTCGATGCCTCCTCGTCCACGCTTGTAAACGCCAATGGCCCGGCTGCGACATTCAAGACCGGAGCATCATTCACCCCGACAATAACCAGCGTGGCGGTCGCCAAGTCCGAGTTCCCCGAGGTGTCCATCACCGTGTAAGTGATTTGCCGCGAAGCTGTCTGCCCAGCCACCAGATTTTCAAAACCACTTCCGGAATCGAGCCATAATTGTCCGTCATCCAGAACGGTCGCCGTCATCCCCGCAGTCAGTCCCGAAAGATCTGCCCGTGTGACCTGCAGCCCCCCCCCGATACGGGCGGCGTCATTGGACAACAGCCCGGACACGGTCTGCCGATCCCCATAGGTGATCAGGCGATCGGTCATCGAGGCATACTGTGCTGAAGTCCACGCTGCCGAGCGGGCAACATTGGAAAGGCGAACTTCGTCAATTCCACCTTTCCAGTATTCAGAGATGGACGAATCCTGGGTCATCTCCCCCGCACCGATCGTAATATCATCCTCGGCACTGCCCAGTGATGTCACACTGGTCTGTGTCGCATTCAAAACACCATCGACGTACAAACTCGTCGTCGATCCCGCCAGAACCCCGGTGACATATCGCCACTGATCTTCGGGCAGTGAGCCCGACGTACCCTGCAAGTCGGGGGTTCCCGTCGAATTCACCAACATCGTTCGATCAGCCGATGATGTGGCCAGACCATACGACTGAAACGGGATCGAGAATACATTGTGCCGACGATTCACGATTCGCTCAGCCACTCCCGTATCACCGGTAGAATTGGCCCATGCCTCAATCGTCAGTTGCGTCGAATCAATCGCCGTCGGATCAGTCGAAGTGGTGGGCATCCGGAGATATTCACTGACACCGTCAAACTGCAGCGCGCTGCCAATGGGCCCATCAATCAGGTTGGACGAGTCCATCCCAATTGATGATCCGTCCACATTACTGGCACTGGAATCCTGAATGGTCAATGAACCGGTCGGATCGGTATTCAGATGCCAGACCCCGACATATCCGTTGGACCAGACATCCACGGGATTTTGTCCCACGGATGCCAGACTATTTCCATAATACATCCAGATCTGATCCGTATTGGAATTCGCATCGATCTGTGGGACTTTCACCCAGACCCGACTGAGTCCTTCGGGATTCCACGTTTCAATTTCATACGCCAACACCGCTCCATCCACATCCACAAACCGTAGATCCTGGCCGCCGGGCTGTGCGAGTGAGTAATCCAACCGCGACGGATCGAGGGTCACAAGGATCGGAAAATCCACCAGATTCTCGGCCTGACCTGTATTGCTGATCCCCAGACGCATCCGCGAGGCCCATCCACTCAAGTGCCATTCATCGGCACTGGAATAGCTCTCCCCTTCATTCAGAAAATAAGTTTCATCCTGCACATCGGGGGGCATCCCGACATTCATCATCGCCAGTGCTCGCAAGGACTCCGCACTGGAATCCAATGCAATATCGGCCCCTTGTACCAGGATATTCGCGGTAACGCTCGCGGTCGCAGTCAGGCTGGAAATGGAGACATTCAACCGGACAACATCATGATTCGTGATCGCCAGTGCATTGGGGCCCACGACGCCAGGGGCTCTGGTGGAGACCAGCAGATCCCCCGCAAGGCTGGTGACACCACCGAGCCGTACATCCCGCTCCACAAAGTGCAAGCCGACAACCTCCTGATCCAGCTGCAAGTCGGATTGCTTGAGCAAGGTTTCCGTGGTCCCGGCTGTGACTGCCAGCCCCGCACGGGTGGCACGAAACAACTGGATTGCATCGTCATTGCTGGACTGATCGGAGACGATCAGCGTCCCAGCCCGCAGAAGAACATCTCCCATCCACGTGTCACGGTCCACGAGGTCAAAATCAGCCATCTGGCCGATAGTGCCCCCTCCTACAGAATGCATTCCATCGAACAGCACCAATAGTGTCCCACTGGCGTAGTTCAGATCAGCGGCGGGCCGCAGGACCACGATGTCATCGGGATTCAGTGTGATCCCACCGATCATCTCAACGGAACCAACGGAAAAGAGCACATCTCCCCGGAGCAGTTGAACAGAGTCAGCGCCCATTCCGACCAGAACATCCTGCTGAATGACATCCAATCCTTCGATTTCCACATTCCCGTCATTGGCCAGGGCATTCACACTGCCAATGATCGAGAGGGTTCCACGAGTATTATCACCCAGGAATAGATTGGGATTCCCCAGGGCCAGTACATCGCCCGTCGTCCAGGAAGACAGCGACGGGGAACCGCTGGCCGTCACATTGTCATCGGTCGTAAACAGCAACAACGATTCGTTCGTTTTGGTTCCATAAACGCGGGCAAACACGCCAGTGGCATCCCCCGAGCCGTTTCCAGACCAAGCGATGACGAAGTTATCAATATCTACAACAGCCGCACTGGCTCCGACTTGAAATCCAACGACCGTCTGATTGACATGAAACTCGGTTCCCCGTGCCGTCCCATCACTCAGGAATCGGCGGGCAAATACTCCAGAGGTATCCCCGGAACCCGAGCCCTGCCAGGTAACCACGAAGTTCCCATTTTCATCGCTTGCGATGGCGGGTTCCGTCTGATCGTTAATCGTGTTGACCGTAACAGCCAGTGGTGCCGCCACTGCCGTATCCGAAGTACCCAGACTGGTCCGCCAAAGCCCCCGCCCACTTCCGTCGCCCGACCCCGAGGTCCGCCAGACGATGTGATAGCCCCCCGTCCCATTGGTCGCGACATCGGCATTACCCGACGTGGAGTCCGCATGGATTAACAGCTGCGTTACATCCAGCGCATCGCCGAGGGCAGCAGGCCTTTCCAGTCAAACAACGGGATTTGCTCACTGAGCGAAGGAGTTTCAATCACACCAAATTGATACTCCAGATCCCAATTCCCGCCCCATTGCGACACACCAGTCGCATCGGTACTGGCAGCCACATCAGCGCCCGTCAACTCTCCGAACGTCTGAAGAAACTGTTGCCCCGGGGTGTTCGCGGCCAGATCACAACCGTAAAAGAGGATGTCCGCGTCGGGCTTTAACCACGGTTGCCATTGACTCAACGTCTGAGCCCGAAGTTCGATCGTCTCTGCACTCAGCCAGTTACTTCCCAGGCTGAATCCGGTCTCATCGCCATGCGACAAAATGTGAACGGAATCCACAGCCCCCAGTTGTTCCAGTCGCTCCGCAATCTGCTCCAATCCATCACGCTGCGAGTCCAGCGTTAATACGTCGAACATTCCGTCCGATGTGGAGGCGATCGTATCCCACGTCATGGTTAAGGAAGGGGATCGAGTGACCCAGTCACAGATCCTCGGCCAGCTGGACCAGACTCTGCTGCAAGCCTCATTGAGCATTGCAGAACGCAATCGCACCGCCATGGGGCGTCTGAATTCGGCAGCCGCCGACAGCCGCCTTCGAAAAGAACGCAGCGACAAATTGAAAATTCTGTTCGAACGCAAACACGCATCCCAGGAAGAGATCGATCGCAGCCTCGTCGAAAGCGAAGTTTCTCTGGCCCAGTTGCTGGCGGTCCAGGAAGAACTGCAGATTCGATCCCTGGAATACGATCGGATTCAAATCCAGATCGAACAGCGAAACGTCCGTTCTCCGATCGATGGAGTCGTGACCAGGGTACATCGCGATGTGGGCGAGTTCGTATCAGCCAATGAGCCCGTTGTGGCCACGGTAGTTCAGCTGGACCCGCTCATTGCGACCTACTCCGTTCCCTCGGTTTTTCAGAAGGAACTGAAGGTCGATGCAGCGACTCAAATGGTGATCGGCGACACGCGAGTCGCCGCACAAGGAACGATCGAGTACGTATCGCCAACAATCGACGCCCAGAGCGGAACGATTCAGGTCAAGGTCCGTCTGCCAAACCCGGACAACCTCTACCGGAGCGGGGAGAAGTGCATGCTGGTTGTGAAGGGCGAGACGCCGAAGACTGAAACGGTCAACCAGCCACGTCCCAACGGGGCCCCCGATAATCGCCCGAAAGTCAATCCGGCCACTCCGGCTCCGCCCGCCCGTCCGGCAGTGAAGACCAGCCAGTCACCAATTGGGATTACTCAATGACCGTGACAACCGCCGGACTCGCTTCGGGTACGTCTGCGTCTCGCTCCGACGGCGGTGAGCGACGCGCGGAACCGGATCGTTTTCGGACATTGCAATCCCGCTTTCAAGAGGTTGTCACCGCAGCGGAGAATCGAAGTGAGCTGATCACCCTGCTCGCCCGCGTGCTGACGGAAACAATTCGAGCGGACATCCTCGTCCTGGCCCGGGTCGAAGAAAATCATCCAATCCAACTGGACGGTTTGCTGCATCCACTGGCGGGATTGCCCGAACCGATGATGCAAAGTTTCCGTGACAGTGCCCTCGCCAGTTGTCGAGAGGGGCGGACCCGCATCGGACGAATCGGACGGCCTCCCAATCAGTTACTGATCGCAGTGCCACTTGCTGGAACTGCCGCGAGAGAACTACTCCTGGCCCTGTTTCTGACCCCGTCCGCTTCGCCAGATGTCCTGACCACGATTGTGGAATTTGCAGCGTCAACAGTGGGATCGTACGACACCCAGCAGCGATCCCTGGCGCTCGACCATGAAATGGCCGCAGCGGCGGCCCTGATCGACTTGAGCGCTCGCATACAGGCTGCCTCCAATCTGGTCAGTGCAACGCAGATCCTTTGTGAAGAAGCCTCTCAATATCTGCAAACCGGTCCGATGGCCATTGGAATTGTATCGGCGGACCGCCCCGGTAGTCGGCTGACCGCGATCAGCCACCATGAACTGCCAGTCCCTCCCGAGCGGCTGAATCTGGCATTCGAGTCCGCGCTGGATGAATCTTTGTTGCGGGCGGAGCCGGGTGTCTGGCCACCACTTTCCGGGGCTATGCGTCACTCGCTGGTCACTCACAAACAACTGGCACTGCTCACGGGCCAGGAAGCCGTGATCTCCGTTCCGCTGCGAACCCACGCTGGAGAGATGATCGGTTCCTGGGTGGTTCTCTGTCCAAAGGCGGCGACAGTGCCACAGGTCACCGGATTCCTCCAAGCGGCGGCACCGCTCATGGCAGCGGTCCTGCAAACGCTGGCTCGCGCTGAGAAGGGGAAACTCGGACGGGCCCTGGAATCCGTCGGGAGATCCCTGACGCAGCGCAAAGGACGCTGGATGATCGCCCTGCTGTTGGCCACAGCCGCTGTATTCTGTATCCCCTTGCCCGGCAGCTGTCAGATTCAACCGGTCTCGTTGCGCTATGTGGTAGCACCGTTTGAAGCCCGTCTGCTGAAGAGCGCGGTCGAACCCGGCGACGAAATCCGGGCTGGTCAAGTGGTGGCCACGCTCGATGGGGAAGAGATTCGATTCGAGCTGGCCGGGGCACTGGCGGAAGTGGACCGGGCCTCCAAGGAACGCGACAGTTATCTGGCGGATAAAGAGATCAACGCATCTCAAGTGGCCCAGCTGGAGATGGCCCGGATGGCGGCCAAGGCCGATCTACTTCAACAGCGAAACTCCCAGCTGGAGCTGCGAAGCCCCGTGGATGGAGTCGTCATCAGCGGCGATATGCGCAAGGCCGAGGGGGCTCCGCTGACCATGGGACAAACGCTGTTTGAGATCGCCCCCCTGAATGAGATGGTTCTGGAGATCGGTGTTCCGGAAGACGACATTGCCCACGTTCAACTAGGACAATCGGTGGAAGCGGTCCTGGGAGCCCTGCCCGATCGTGTCTGGACCGGGACCGTGGAACGGATTCATCCGCGGTCCGAACTCATCGACGATGATTACGTCTTCGTGGTGGAAATCCAGTTCAGCAATGACCACGGACTGCTGCGTCCCGGAATGAAAGGCCGCGCAAAAATCGAGACCGCGAAGCATTCGCTGGGGTGGAATCTGTTGCACAAAGCCATCGACGAAGTCCGTTTTCGACTGGGCTGGTAATCCTGTGTGGTGGCCGGACTCGAACCCATGCACCTCAACCTCAGTACCCGTGAACTCGACCGCGTGCAGCTCAAGCTTCGCGACGATCTGATGATTCGTCCGATGCCAAGTGTGGACGGGGCGACCTACCAGATCGAAGATCCGGTGGCCGTGCGATTTTACCGCGTGGGTCAGGCCGAATATCTGTTGTTGTCGCTACTGGATGGGCGAACCACATTGGCGGAGGCAGTGTCCATCTCTGCTCGCCAGCTGGGCCGGGATGCATTTTCCGAACAGGAAGCCACCAGCGTCGCCATCTGGTTGGTCGACACCGGTCTGGTCACGCCCACGGAGGGAACCAGCCCGGCCAAGCCCCAAGCCTCCACATCTCTGGCCAGTTGGTTCAATCCCTTTTGGATGAAATGGCCGCTCCTGAAGCCCGAGGGATTACTGGATCTGTTACTGCCCGCCACTCGCTGGTTGTTCTCCGCTCCGGCCCTTCTCGCGATGGTGATTCTCTGGATCACAGGCGTTGTGGCCATCCTTGGCCAGTGGGAACCATTCTGGAATGACACGCGTCACATCTTTTCTTCGAACAACTGGATGACGCTGGCGGCAGTCTGGCTGGGGCTGAAGGTTGTCCATGAACTGGGGCATGGGCTGTGCTGTCGGGCTCACGGTGGCCGCGTGACGGAAATGGGAGTCGTCTTTGTTCTGCTGGCCCCGATGGCCTATGTCGACGTGACCTCGACGTGGGGGTTTCGGTCTCGCTGGAACCGAATGCATGTGGCTGCAGCAGGCATGATTATTGAGCTGTCCATCGCAGCCATGGCCGCCCTCTTCTGGGGGGAGTCATCGTCCCCCTTCATGCGGCAGATTCTCCACAATGTGATCATCAGCGCCAGCCTGACGACCCTGCTCTTCAATCTGAACCCGTTGATGAGATTTGACGGATACTTTCTGCTGGAAGACCTGCTCGACATTCCCAACCTAGGGACGACCGCCGCTCGGTGGAGTCATGCCAAGGCAGCCCGGATTTTCTACGGCGACCATCGACCTGTTCCACTGCCCGCTGGCTGGATCGGTGGAATTGTCCGCAGCTACGCCCTGGGGGCCTCGATCTGGCGACTGCTCGTAACGGGGTCACTTCTGACCGGAGCGGCAATCATGTTTCATGGAGCCGGACTGATCCTGGCCGTCGCGGCGATCGGACTGTGGTATGTGAAGCCCGCCGTCGAGACCCTCATGACCTGGATTCAACGATGGTCTCGGGACCGCCTCAGCGCCACGCGGGCAGCCCTTCTGAGTACGAGTCTGACGATCTTCGTGGCATCCGCCCTGTTTTGGCTGCCCAGTCCGTTTCAGCGGAGAGCCCCGGCCATTGTCGAATATGCGGACTTGGCCACGGTGCGCATCGATGCCCCCGGTTTTGTGGAGACGGTCCATGTGATCAACGGACAGGTGGTCGACGCCGGAACACTGATTATCCGCCTGAGGAATGAGGAACTTACAGCTCGTGTCACCGACCTGGAACTGGCGATTCTGCAATCGATCGCCAAACGCACCAGTTTGATGAACCGCCGGGAAGTCGCCGCCGCGCAGATCGAACGACGCCAGCAGCAGGCCCTCGAAGAACAACTGGCGGAATCCCAACGGAAGGCTGAAACGCTCAACGTCCGCGCCCCGGTTGCGGGCCGGGTACTGGCTCGCAGATTACCCGATCAAGTGGGGAACTATCTGAAATCGGGAGTTGAGCTATTGGTGATCGGAGATGAGAACCATAAGGAACTCATCGCCAGCGTGGACCAGCGTGACCTCGAAGCATTTTCGGATCAATCAACCGCCACGGGGCGGATTCGGGTCTGCGGCCTCGATCATCGTACGACGAGCCAGTTCCATGTCGAACCCCGCGCGTCAACCCGCTTACCGCATCCCGCGCTGGCAGCGACTCATGGTGGGATGGTCGATGTGGTGGCCGATGAAGGAAAACCGACCCCACCCGGGGGAGACCCCGGCGGTGTGTAACTCAGCGAGCCCCGATTTCCTCTGCGTTGCCCCCTAAACACAGCAAGTGCTCGCCAGATGCACGCCGGGCAACTGGCCAGTATCAGCCCATTGGCTGGACACCAGACAATCGCCGTACAACTCACGCGAGCGGTGCGTGACTGGGCTCGGTCCCTGCTTGACCCCCAGACTTGACCCCTTTGCGTCGTACCGTCTTCATGCAGCGTGACCCACCGCCTGAATGAATCTCCGTCAGCGGGATTCAGGCCCACTCCCCCGTGCATCCCAACTCCAGTGACGTGCATTCACTGCGAGGTGAACAACAAGGACGAACAATCATCCGATTGATGACTTGATCAATCCCCAAGGCTCTCCGCACGACATCGGTCACATCGAGCTGAAGATCATCCACCTCGACAACTCCATGCAGACAGACCCCTCCTTCGATCTGATGGATCGACAACGACTCGACGTGTACCCCCATCGTCTCCCGCAAAGCAAGCGACACCTCGGTCTCGACTTGATGGGGATGTGGCTGGGGAAATGTCGCCGGACCTTCCGACGCCCCCGCCATCTCAAACGATTCCGGGACAGAAACCACAGAACGCATGGCCATCAGTTCCTCCTTGTGGCTAAATGTGTATTGAACTAACAACAGGTCACAAGCTCCCAGCTGATCCCTGGCCCACTCACGAAAGAGCAGACTTCCCGATATGCTACGTTCCGATCACCGGAACTCAAGAACAATCTGATGGCGCTCGGCAGTTTTCCTCATTGTCAAAATAGGCAAAAAAGAACCCCGAAAGACCGCTGTCAGCTGGGATCTTCACGCCACGGATCGGTGGGGTGCTTCAGGCCTGTCTGCCGGGCCTGAAGCACCTCTCCGAAAGGCTGCAATCAGTCCTTTGAAAAACGTGGGATCGGCTGATCAGTAGACTACACTGGATGTGGGGACTGGAAGTATCAACATCTGGTGTCAGGAATACCGAGTTAACCACGGAGACACGGAGCAAGCCAGTTCGAGGAGCCACTGGCAGCACTCGCTCATCTCCCGTATTAAACGGGAGGGCTGTTGATGATTGTGTTCTGGAATGACCAAGGCTCCGTGATTCGGTGATCGTCCC
>QWPB01000177.1 GCA_003671275.1 Planctomycetota bacterium
AAAGAGATTGAAGTCGAACGAATGACTGTGCGCCGAAGCGGCGGAACACTGCGTGAATTTTTTCTGGAAATGGGGGTACGGGTGATGAACGAAGGGGGGCTGCAGACGAGTGATGAAAGTGCTCTAGGAGATCATTTCCGCAATCGGCTTCCCGAGTCCGTCTTTCGTAACATGGAAGGGACGGTGTTCGATTTCCACATGGAAATCGGGAGCGATTCCCAGTCGGTTGTAGATCGTGGCGTGCAGGTCCGAAATCGAGACGGGGCGTTCCACGGACTGGCAGGGGAATTCATCGGCGGTTTTGCCAACTACGATCCCCTTTTGAATGCCCCCGCCCCACATCAGGATGCTGGCTGCTCCAGCAAAGTGACCGTGGACCCCGTACTGATTCTCCTTCTCCAGCTTTGTCCATGAGTTCCCGCCACGGCCCAGCGAGCAGCGGCCAAACTCGGTTGCCAGAATGACCAGCGTGCGGTCGAGCAGCCCACGGGCTTCCAGATCGCGAATCAATGTGGCGACCGGGCGGTCGATCAGCTTCTTCATCGCCGCCTGACCGTTATGCCCATCCGTATGGGTGTCCCACCCCTTGGCGTTCTCGAAATCTACGTGGACTTCAACGAAACGGGCCTTGTTTTCCACCAGTCGCCGCGCCAGCAGACAGCCGCGACCAAATGGGCCGGTGTCGTATTGTTCCAGCACTTCTTTTGGTTCCTGTGCCAATTCAAACGCCTCGACCGATGGCGACCGCATCAGGCGATAAGCACTCTCCATGGAGGCCAGTAGCGATTCCCCGCCCGCCCCCGCTTGAGCCGCCGGGCTGGCTGCGGCCAGCTTACGAAAGGTGGCCTGACGATTATCGAACCGTCCAACGGGCAGCAGTGACTTTACAATTTCGCCCGCGCGTTCCGCCAGAGGAATCAGCAAGCTGCCATGTTCGACACCCAGACATCCGGAGGACTGAAACGCCGCGAGCGACAAAAAGACATTATGCGTCTTCTCCGACCGTCCAATTTCGATATAGGCTGGCAAGTCCGGGTTCAGCGGACCCAGAGCCTTGGAGATCCAAGCCCCCAGAAACGGTGCGGGAACGTTACTGGGGGTGGTGTAGCCGGTGTGCCCCTTGTACTGATACGGGATGTGCTGCAAGTTCTCGCCAAACGCATCGTAATCGCGAGCGACATAGCTGCGAACCAGGGAACCCCGGTCCATGAGTTGGGCCAGATTCTCAACCCCCTCACAGAATTTGATCCCATCGACGTTGGTGTCGATCTGCGGGAAGGTACACAGCAGATCCTTCGGGGCCATCCCAGGGGTGAACGGTGTGTACCGCTTGGGGTCGAATGACTCCGTCTGTCCCATGGCCCCGCCCATCCATAGCAGGATGCAGCTGTCGGCATGCCGGGGAAGCGGTTGGGCCTCCGTCGCGGCACGAATCCAACGCGGGGCCAGTGCTGCGCCGGTTGCCAAGGCGGTGTGTTTCAGGAAGTCGCGACGGGGGTAGGTGGTCATTGGGGTATTCTGTCGGAATCGGTGATCACAGGACAGCGGGTAATCGTCCGCTGATGAAGTCTTGGGATCGCGGTGGGCGGGCTACTTCTTCAGCAATCGCCGGGTCTCGTCCAGTTTCGCTTGCGTGTCTTTCTTGTAGCCGTCGATCGTCGTCTTTCCGAGAGCCAGCTCGTAGTGCCTGATTGCCAGTTCGTACTCTCCGGTCTCCACCAGAATGTCGGCCAGTTGTCGACTCCAGAAGTAAGTCAACTGGTCGTTGCGACTCTCCGGTTCGCACTTGGAAGATTCCAGGGCGGCCAGCTGGGCTTTATCGGATTGCTTCACTTTCATCCATGCAGCGGCTGCTTCTTTCCAGTGCCATGCGGCCAGCTTGGGGTCCGTGGGAGCAATCTTCTCGTACAGTTCCGCAGCCTCCTGATGCCTGCCGGCTTTCGTCAGTTGCCGACCGAGTTCGGCCTGCTTCAGCACATTGAGAGGATTCTTGGGATCCGGGGGAACCAGAACCTGCAACTGCCTGGTCAGTTCCGCCGCACGGTCCGGCTTGTCGAGCAGTTGCCCGTACAGTTCCACCAGCATCGACAAGGCCGTTGCATCCTGAGCGTTTGCCTTGTATCGCTCCTCGTAGCGTTTCGCAGCTTCCTCTGCCAATCCCCGCTGATGCAGAAATGAGAGGTAAGACCGCTGGGTCAATGACTTCTCGGCGGACCGCTGGCTATGTTCCAGGATGTAGTCCACGGCGGTCGCCATTTTGTCACCTTTCTCCAGCAGGCGATAGGACGCCAGCAGGGCGCGGTAGCACTCCACTCGAAACTCAACATCCTCACTGAGCTGAATCGCAGCTTCCAGTGGAGCCTGCGCTTTGGCATAGCTTCCCGCGTTGTGAAAGGCGGCTCCGACGGAGTATGCCTCGCGCGCTGTGGCGTACTCCTGAGCCATGAGTGAGACTGAAAGCAGGCTCCAGAGTCCGCACGTGATGCCGAATCGAAATGCAGTCATCTCAAAACTCCTTGACCCGGGGAACACCCATTGGCGGAGAGCCGGCTCCACCCGCGCGAGCTTGCTCTTACCGCACCCATTGAAACTCAGGCAGCATGGAAATCGTCCAGACCAGATCACTCATCGGCAGTGCGATCCCCTCGGCCCGACGGGCGTCCAGTAACTCAACCGCGATGGCCAGTTCCTCGGACGCAGGGGGACGTGAGAACGCCCAGCGGAACAGGTATTGAACCTGGGCTGCGGAGGGCATCTCCGTATACCGGCTGAAATCCGGAGGAGGCACTGGGGCAATCACGGGTTGATCCTTTTGGCCCAGCTTGTCCTTTTCCAACTGTTTGGCCGTCGCATCGAGAGACGACGGGCGTTCTCCATAGATCATCTCATGCAGCACCGCGCCATTCATCAGCTCCATGGACTGAAGGGTGGACACGGGGGCCAGCCGTTGAGTCGTAACGGTCCGACGGTCGGGGCGGCCAAGAGCCTCCATCAGGCGGTCTCCGTTCTTGACCCAGGCCCGCCCCTTGCGTCCGGTCAACTGCGATACCGCATCTTCGAATTGCTCCGCCGTCATTCGCTTGGCCAGAGGACCGTGGAAGGGCTGGTCGTCTGCCTGGGAAGCGACCGCCTGCATCTGGTAAGCCCGCGAATTCACGATCACCGCGAGGGTGTGTTTCAGGTCGTACTGGTGTTCCACAAAGTCCGTCGCCAGCCACTCCAGTAGATCCGGGTGAAATGCTGGTTGGTGCATATCATCCACAGGTTCGATCAGACCTCGGCCCATCAGACGAGCCCACAGTCGATTGACGATCGTGCGAGCGAACCGGCCGTTTTCACGGGCGGTGATCAATTCGGCAAATCGCTGCCGCCGCTCTGCCGTCGACGCGGCAGGATCGATCTGTCCCACCTCTTGAAAGAGGAATTTGGGGACCGGCTTGGTCCCGGTCGGAATCTCGCAGCGAAAAGCCTCCAGGGGCTCTTCCGTGTAGATACTCGCCAAGCCCCAGGCGTCCTCCATGGTCCATTCGTCAATGAAGCTGTCGTGACAAGTGGCACATTTAATTTGCACGCCGAGGAATATCTGGCTGATGTTCTGGGTGGCCTGCACCTGCCACTGCTGGTCCCCTTGGGGAATCTCCAGCCCCGCCTGTAGCCCCGCCAGAAAGCCAGCGGCATCCGGGGCGTTGTAGCGCCGGTCTTCCTTGGCCTTTCCAGACAGTGAGTCAAACTTGTACTGAATCGCAGCTTCGAGCCCTGCGGGATTCACCAGCTCACGAACCATTACATCATACGGCAGATTCTCCTCCAACGATTTTCGCAGCCAGACGGTGATCGGCTGGAACACGTCGGTTGAGCCGACATCGATCTTGCCGTCCCGTAGCAGATCCTGCCAGAAGGAGATCCAGTGGTCGGCATAGACCGGCTTGTCGTCGAGAAGTTGTCGGACGAGTTTCTCCCGCTTGTCGGACGCCGTGTCCGCTACGAACGCGTCCAGCTGTTCCGGGGTCGGGAGCACTCCTGTCAGATCGAGCCAGATTCGCCGAGCAAATCGGGCATCATCGATGATCGGGGCCTCGGTCACTCCCAGCCAGCGGTCGACAGCCCCTCCCAAACCGGCGGGCGGTGTCACGGGGCGTAAACTCATTGCCTGAGGGGGAGGAGCGGCGACCAATGGCGTTGTTGCCAGCCATCCGCAGGCCCCACCCAGCGCAAGCAGCAGCGCCCCCCACAGAAACCGAAGTCTCAGCATTTCACAATCCCCGAAGATCCGATCAAGGAATTGATTGTGATCCGATGTTCCGGACAGAGCAAGCAGAAACAAAAAAACGACGAAAAGGTTGCCTCGACCGGGTGGCATTCCCGAGGGAGATTACGACTGAAATCCGAGAATTCACGGTTGCTACGGGATAGGCCCGCTCTGGGATTGAGACCGGAAGTTTTCGGCATTGTTCCGCAGCGTTTGTTCGTCCAGTTCCTGCAGGCTGTTCCGAGGAGTCAGCTGGTATGTGAACTCCCGGTGATCGCGGACGCGAAACGGCAGAAAGTTGTCCGAGAAAAAGTCGAATGGGGGAACCTGGTACCAGGGAGCCGGCGTCGGCTGGTGGACCTGGACTGTCTCGTAGCCAGGCATCGAGACCTTGAACTCGTTGGTGCCGTAGTACGTGAAACTTTTGGATACCGGTGAAAGCCCCAACAGCTCGCCATTCATCTCGACCCGCGCGCCCGGGGGCACGGTTTTCACGGTAAGTCGACGACTAACGCATCCGGTCGAAACCAGGGCGCAGCCCATCAGCAGCAGGAAAAACAGTCGACGAAACACAGCGGAGGGTTCCGATGAGGTGGGGAGAACGACGGAAAGGTATCAGCATTCGGCAAAACTCTCCAAGATCATTTTGAACCGATACCGCGAGAGCCGCACAGCGATTGCGGCGAAGCCCGTCACATCGAGAGGAACAGGAGCGGGATTCGTCGGCTTATACCGTCAGTCGACGGTCACGTCCGACGACATTCCACTCGGCAACCAGCTGACCGTGTTCCACAACGTAAACGCTCTTATGCAGAGCGGATGTGGGACAGATATGTTTCGGTATCGCAAACATCCAGTCCCCCGGTTGCCACTGTCCGGCATGGTCGGTCTCGACAACCAGATGTTCCTCGTTGTGCAGGATCTGCTGGCCATCGGGAATCGCTGGCAAAGTCACCCGTTGCCCCATCGGAGGGTCACTGGCAACGGACTTGGTACCGACATCCAAGGTAACTCGCCGCGCGGTGGGACGGCTGATCACTCGAGTGAATACCAAGGCGGCCAAAACAAACTCGGACAGATCGGGGTAACGGTCGCCGTAATTGGTATCGTGAAGCAGGTTCGTTCCCGGACTCAACTCCAGGAGGGGATCGAGTACTGTTGTCCACACCGGAAAGGTCGGCGTGCCACCACAAATGATCCGCGGGACAGGCAGACTGCGTCTTACCAGCTGATCGCGGAAGCTCGCTAGTTGATCCCAGACCGCCAGCACTGCGGTGCGCCGTTCGGCAGGGTCTGGCTGGTTCTGATGTCCGTCGTATTGATGCAGCCCGGCGGGCTCCAGGCCGGGGGCTCGGGCGATCTGTTCATACAGGTCCACGGCGGCGGCATCCATCAGCACGCCGGTCCGGTCACGTCCGGGGTTGATGTCCAGGGCCACTCCGAGAGTGACACGCCACGCCAGACTGGCCTCGCTGAGGCTCCGGACAGCCACGATGTTGTCGACCGTGGTTGAGAACTGGACCTGCGGAAAAATCGAGGCCAGCTCGGCCAGCCGGGCAACGTTCGGCCCTACCAGCGGGTAGGAAACCATCACGTCCGTGGCTCCCGCTCCCGCGAGCATTTCGGCTTCCGCAATCGTGGCCGCCTTGTGCTTGGTGATTCCTCTCGCGACTTGCAGCCGGACAATCTCCGGGATCTTATGCGTTTTGCAATGGGGCCGCAGGCGCGAAGGCTGGCCCGCCATTCGGAGAATCGTCTCCATGTTCTGTAGCAGCAGCGAGCGGAAAATAATCAACGACGGGCTGAGCAGTTGGTTCGCGCACTCGACGCGGTGCTCTGGAAGCAGATGGGTCATGAATGAGGCTCGGCGGATGGTGGATATGCAACGTCATCATATCGAGTCACCGGCCTGATCGCAGGTAGCGGTTGTTCTGCCCGTGTTCTGTCAAGATTGAAAATCAGGTTTAACGAATCAGCGCGGAACGCGGTGGCGTCCAGTTCCAACAGGAAGTGAGTGCCCCATTGTGGGGGGACGCCCCCGAATTCAGGACATCCACCGAAGATCAGGGCTCGACAGCGGGCTTCAGCAGTCGTAATTCATGGGTGGCTGCGTCATAAAACCACACGCTGCGATTCGGGAACAAGGCTGCCGCCTGATGAAGTGCCGATTCAGGATCCGGCCACTCGGGGCCCATCCGCAGTGGAGCATGGGCCCGCAGCAGGGGGGCATCCAGCGAGGGGGAGTTGATCACAAGATCAAAGTGACGATCCGCCGGATCGGATTGTATGAACACGATCGCTGGTTCCGAGATGGCGTCCCGGAGCCACTCGTTGAACCGCTCGTACTTCTCGCGAGTGAAATTGAGTTCGGCCCGCCCGACAGGGAATCGCCCCCGCCAGATGGGAGGAAACGTGGTCCAGCTGCTCAAACAGAGCATCAATAGAACCCCGCACCACCACCACTTTAGGAGAGGGCGACGGGCTTCGTGGCTGATGCGAAATAGGTCCGCCGTTACGACTCCGATCAACACCGCCAGCAGGGGGGCGGACTCAAAGACATAGTGCCAGCCGAGAATTCCCTCAAACCAGTAAGGGAAGTGAACCAGATGCAGGCTGACCACGGATGCCACGATCAGGCCAACACCCTCGGGAAGTGATCTCCACCTCGCCACGATCCAAAGGACCAGGAATGTCAGCGGGATCAGACCAAACGTCCAGCGTCCGCTGGAAATCACGCGGAGCCCCATCTTTCGCAGAGCCAGCGGAAGCGTCAGGTTTTCAGCCCATCGGTCGTAATGGTCCCGCACTTTGGGCCCCAGGTGCTGTTCGCCTCGTGCGACATTATGGAACCCAAAAACATGCCGGGGCGTGTAGATGTCCGTGTATTGCTGGTACGGAGAAATACGGGCATCCCCTGTGATTGATTGATTGTAGACCAGCTGAAGTCCGATGCCTGCGACCAGCGGCAGACCGATCAGGCCGAGATGCTCCCAGCGAACAGCTCGCTGTGGTTCTGTCCGGTGCCCCTGAATCCAATTCCTGAATAGCCAGATGCCAAATGGTAAACCCACACCAGCTGCGGTCATCGGACGGCACAGCATGGAATACGCCAACCCGCAGCCCGCCAGTCCGGCAGCCCATCGGGCTCGCCGAGAGGCAGCCTGCCCCGTGCGTACCAGTCGGTACAACCGCAGGAACTCGACGAGGAGCAAGGTGAGCCCCACCAGTGTGGGATGGTGAGCCAACAGCAGTTGACTGAACAGAACCAGCCCCGGGCATCCGGCCGCCGCCAGTCCAGCGGCAAGCCGGGCGGTGCGTCCCCCCAATTCACCCGCAACGATCGACATTCCCGCGACGATAATACCCTGAGCCAGCCACTGGCCGACGATGGGACACGGCCCCAGGAATAAGGCGAACCAGGCTCCGGCCCCGGGAAAATACCGGCTGGCGAATCGCCCTTCGTTCAGAACATGCATCTGATCAAACAACTCTGGCAGTGGTTCAAAGCTGGGAAACCACGTTCGTCCACTGCGGAAGGTTTCTGCCTGAAACAGGTAGCTGTATTCGTCGTGAAAGACTGGTGGCCGGTTCAGGTCATCCCATCCGGCCCACGCAGCCACTGCGAAACCGAGCCCTCCCAATAGAATCGATACCCAACCGTCTCCACGTTCCAGCGGCAAATCCGAGGCCCCGCAGTCTCCCCATCGATCGAATAACAGTCGGATTCCCAGCAGAAACACCGGGAGAAACGGCAGCGCATCAGCTTCCGGACCGGCCAGCCAACCCGTCAAGGCATCCGCTCGCTGCTGTGGGTTGGCCCAGCGAACAGCCTCGCCGATGATGAGCAGCAAAACTGCTCCTCCCCAGGCGAGGCGGAAGCTGCGAATCGATGAATCAGTGACGGTCGATGCCATGCGAAACAATTCCGATTGAGGCCCAAGGGCTACTTCGGGTACCCTTTCTGGGCATGACGAGGAGAAATTCGCCGATCGCAGTGTCTGCGGTAGCCGATGACGACTCAATAGAGAACCGATGGCGGGGCCCTCGCCTCGCATCGGCGGATTCCGCCGGAATTGATTCCGACCAGAGCGAGAGCTTCCATGGATGGATGCCAAACGTATCTTGCGCCACGCCGGGCATGGTGGGCGCCGCTATTGATAGTGCTATTCGGGGGCGGCGTCAGGGTCGATGCGGCCGAGCCCAAGGCTCCTGTGCGAATTGCGTCACTGGCGTTCATCGAGCCCGATGGAACACGGCAGGCCGTCGTGGAAGTCCTCTCGGATGGTGAGGTTCACGCGATCGAATTACGAGGTTCGCGTAGCCATCGGACAGAGACCGTGCGAGTCGACTATCTGACACGCGAAGAGCTGCGAGCTCTCTATAACGAACTGGTGGTTCAAACCGACATCGTGACCCTCTCAACGGAATCTGTTCGAGAGTCGATTCAGGCAGCCAGTGAGTCCCAACAACTCGGAGCAGAGATCGAGGAGGCTGCGGATACCGAAATTGGGTTGCGAATTGGAACCCGCTGGCACACCGTGCAATGTCCGGCGGCAGCACTGCTCGCCGTCCGATTTCCCGATAGTGCGGAAGTCGCGACGGTCGCAACAGTTCAGGCTCGACTGCAGAACATTGCCGCCGTGGCGCTGGTTGGTGGGAGCGAGACGGCGGATCGATACGCCACCAATGCCACCCGGAAACTGCACGAGATGCACCCCGATGCCCGGGAGCTGACCCGCCGCGATCTGGCAATGGTTCGTCGTCTGGCGGATGGCAGTGCGTTCGTGCAGTTTCGTTATCGCGGCAGCCCGCATGGTCAGGATGCGTGTCTCGTTTCGCTGACTCAATCAACTAGTGGACCGCCGCGAGTCAGTATCCTGGATACGCCGACGGTCATCCGCTGATCAACGGCCTACTGGATTCCGCTGGTCGTCAGATTGGAAGCCCCCAATGTCTGGCGACCATTGACACCTTGCCCCGTGGTGGGTTTCTGTAGAAACTTTGGCAGGACCACGCCATCGTAAAAGCTGATGTTCGGCTTTTCACTGGCCTTGCGAAGCACGCCTTCGATGTTTTCGCCCTTCTTCAACCAGAGCATGCCGGGAATGTTCGAACTGCTGGTTTGCCAGGCGGCTTGCCCCTGATAATCAAAGGTCAGCGTGGTTAGATATTCCTGCACTTTGTAGTCGCCGGAATGGAAGTAGGAGATCTCGCGTTCCTGGGGGCCGGTGACCTTCGCCACAATGCGGATGGTGCCTGCGTCGCCGACTTCGCAACCCATCTCCCCCAGCTTGCGAGTCAGTGATTCCAGGACATGTTCCTGGTCGGCTTCCGGGATTCCCGTCACATCGAGTTTGACCGTGGTGCCGGACTTGAAGACGAACAGCTCCGGGTCGGTCAGCGCCTTCTGCAGCATCTGTTGGGCGGCTTGATGAGGCAGCTGAACCGTCAGCAGGGCTCCCGGTCCGTTGTGTGATCCCACGACGGCGATGGCCTGTGCCCCCACCATGACCAGTTGTTCAGCCCCGTTGTATTCCCAGAGCTTGATTCGGTTTTCGAGATCGATCAGATACTTGTTATTGGCCAGCAGGAAGCTGTCATCCGGGAAGCTGACAGGCCCATTGATGTGCAGCCCCGGAGTCTGGAAATCCTGAATCAGCTTTCCCGTGGCAGTTTCCCAGACCAGAATGCGGTCTTGAGCGACACACCCCAGTCGCGAGCCCGAGGGACTGAAGGCCAACCCCGGCCAGGTGAGTTTGGCGGGAGTGGCTTCCATGGCGATGGCCTTCCGCTCTTTCACCGAAAACAGACCGAATTTTTCACCACTACAGAAGGCGATCCACTGCCGGTCCCCGCTGAGCGCGGGGGTGGCCCCGTTGGTAGTGTCGAACGTGCAGATCGGCTGGGCCGTTGCAAAGTTCCAGATGACGACTCGCCCACCCCGGCTGCTGGTCGCAAGATGCTCGGCATCGAGGAACTCGGCCCAGAGGACATCGCGATCCGCGCCCTGAACGTTCTCATAAGGCGTCCACGTCAGGGACTTGCGGATGCTCTTGCCCTGAATGGTCCAGACTTCCAGCCGGTCCTGATTGCCAAATCCAAACTCATCCCGCCGCATCAGAATCTGCTGGCCATCGTCGTGTAGAGCGATGGGAGCCAGCTTCCCGGGGGAGTTTGCTGACGCGACCATCTTACCGGTCTTCAGATCGCACATCACCAGCCGAATTCCACCTTCGCGGTT
>QWPB01000095.1 GCA_003671275.1 Planctomycetota bacterium
GCAATCCCTGCATCACAAGGAGAACTTCATGAACACTGTCCAACACGTTTCGAATTCATCGTTCCCCAGGGAAGTGTTGCAGTCATCGGTCCCCGTGCTAGTCGACTTCTACGCCGACTGGTGCGGACCGTGCCGCATGCTGGCTCCCACGCTGAACAAGCTCGCGATCGAGTTCGCGGACCGCGTCAAGATCGTCAAGGTGAACGTCGACACCGAGCCCGAACTGGCCAACCAGTTTCGAGTCGAGTCGATCCCCCTGCTGGTCTTTTTCGCGGACGGGAAACCGGTCGGACGAGCTGCGGGCGTGGCCAACGAATCGGGCCTGCGGCAAGCACTGAATCAGTTGACCAAGGCCGCCGGAAAACAGACGGCGTGAGGCATGACGACGCCCTCCCCATTCCCCACATCGGAGATCCACCATGTTGCTGAAGTACTTCTACGACCAAGCTCTGGCCCATGCCTCCTACATGGTTGGCTGCCAGCGCAGCGGCGAGGCGATCGTCATCGACCCCAGCCGCAGCGTCGACCAGTACATCGACGCCGCAGCTGCCGAAGGGCTGAAGATTGTGGCCTCGACCGAGACGCACATTCATGCCGACTTCGTTTCTGGATCGCGCGAGTTAGCGGATCGAGTCGGAGCGAAGCTGTACCTCTCGGATGAGGGCACTGCCGACTGGAAGTACCAGTTCGCCGACCAGTACCCGTCGCAACTGCTCAAGGACGGCGATGCGTTCACCATCGGCAATGTGAAGCTGACGGTGATCACACCCCGGGGCACACCCCCGAGAGCATCTCGTTCGTCCTCACGGATGAAGGCGGCGGTGCCAACGTTCCGATGGGGATCTTCACCGGCGACTTCGTGTTCGTCGGTTCGATCGGTCGGCCCGACCTGCTGGAGACCGCAGCGGGTGTCGTCGGCAGTGCGGAGATTGGAGCCCGGCAGTTGTATCACTCGATGCGGAAGTTCCGCGATCTGCCAGACCACATGCAGGTCTGGCCCGCTCACGGTGCGGGGAGTGCCTGCGGCAAGGGACTGGGGGCGATCCCGTCCAGCACCGTCGGCTATGAGAAGCTCTTCAACCCCGCCTTGCAGTTCGACAACGAGCAGAAGTTCGTCGACTACATCCTGGCCGATCAACCGGAGACCCCGTTCTACTTCGCCGAGATGAAGCGGGTGAACAAGGTCGGCCCGGAACTCGTGCGGAATCTCGCTCCCGTGAAGTCCCCGGCGGCCGAACTGCTGCCAAAGATTGTCGAGAAAGGACTGACGATCGATGTCTCACCCGCGGCAGAATTCGCGGCAGCACACGTGCCGGGAACAATCAATGTGCCATTGAACATGCTGGTCCAGTGGGCCGGGTTCTTTGTCGACTATCAACAGCCGCTGCATCTCGTGGCCGAGCCTTCCGCACTGCCGGAAATTCTGAAACGGCTGCGCTCGATCGGCATCGACAACGTCTGCGGATCGTTCGACGCTTCGGCGGTTCAGGCGAGCGGGCTGCGAACCGAGTCGTACCGTTCCGAGACTCCCCAGCAATTGCGTCCGCAGATCGAGAGCGGTGCCGTGACGCTGCTCGACGTGCGGGCCGCGACGGAGTACCAGGCCGGTCACATCGCCCGCGCCCAACACCGCTTCCTCGGCAAGCTGCTGCGCGAGATGAAGGACATCCATCGCTCCCAGCCGGTCGTCGCCCAGTGTCAAGCGGGTGGGCGATCCGCCATCGCGACCAGCCTGCTGCAGCGAGCGGGATACCGCGTGACGAACATGCAGGGCGGCTATCAAGCTTGGGTGAAAGCGGGCCTGCCGGTGGAAGTTCCGACCCCGACGTGCGGGGCGGGTTGTGCCACTTGAGTCCAAGCAACGACACGGGCCAGGAGACATTCCCATGAAAGACATTCTGATTTTTGTCGGCATCATCGCGGGCTGGATCGCCCTCAACATGTGGGTCTTGCCGTACTTCGGCATCCGGACCTGCATGAGCGGAGCCTGCCGCGTGCCGGACGTGAAGCACACTCCATCGGAGACATCTCCGCAGACTCCGAAGGGGTGCGACTCGCAGCCTTCCGGTCAGGCTAGTGGTCCGCGCATGGGCCACAGTGAATGCGAGACTGCTGGTCAGTGACGATTGTGGTACAGGAGGCCTGATTATGCCGTGGTTGAGTTTCCTCTTCGGAGTCATCGTCGGTCTGTCGCTCGGCCTGACCGGGGGCGGAGGGGCGATCTTCGCGGTGCCGATGCTGGTGTACGGCCTGGGGAGTACCACTCGCGAGGCTGTGGGAATCTCGCTCGCATCGGTCGGGGTCACGTCCGGCGTGGGCTTCCTCGGTCGCTGGAAATCGGGGCAGGTCGAGATTCGCACCGGGCTGCTGTTCGCGGTCGCGGGGATGATCGGAGCTCCGATCGGGTCGTGGTTGGCTGGTCTGATTCCTGAGCCGCTGCTGCTGACGCTGTTCGCGATCCTCATGCTCGTCGTGGCCTATCGCATGTGGAGCAAGGCGGTCGCATCGACTCCAGCGGCCACCGCAGCTTGTCCGGTCGAGAACCCGCATGAAGATGGCCCGAGTTGCCAGCGGGATGCTGCGGGCCATCTCCAGTTGACATCGCGCTGTGCCCGACTGTTGCTGCTGGTGGGATTGTCGACGGGCGTTCTGTCGGGGCTGTTCGGAGTCGGCGGCGGGTTTGTGATTGTCCCGGCCCTCATCATGTTCAGTGGGATGGCCATTCATCGCGCCGTCGGAACATCACTGCTGGTGATCACGCTCGTCAGCATTTCGGGAGTGGCCTCGCACCTCTACGCCGGAAGGACGATCCCCCTCGAAGTAACATCGTGGTTTGTCGTCGGTGGCGTCGTCGGCATGCTCCTGGGCACCCAGATCGGTCGCCACCTCTCCGGTCCCACCCTCCAAAAAAGCTTCGCACTCGCCATCCTCGCCGTCGCCGCCTTCGTCCTCTATCGCATACTCTTTCTGAAGTAAGGTCAGACCGCATGGGACTTCCCTCCGCATTTTAGTGCGTTGTACCCGATTCCGATGGTTCGGCCCGCACTTCCGGTTTTCATAGCGAGAACTCTCTCCCTCTCGGTCCAAAACACCCTTCAGATTAACACGCCGTTTGGGACAGCGAACCGGCCCCAACCCTGATTTCGAACTTGGGGAGAGTCATTGATCCTCGAAGGCTCTTGATCGGATTGTTAACAGTGATGACGTGAAAGCTGTTCGATTCTCGTGATGGAGTCTGACTTCGCGGCGAAGCGAATGGAGAGACGGTCCACATGCCACAATCACGATCTTGGTGATCGCCTGGGAATCCAGGGAAAGAATGAACTGGTGGTGGCTTGGTAGGACAAGTATTCGGGGCGGCGGGTGGTGATGGTCTGTTCGAGCAAAGCCACGCCCGACACTCTGAGCAGTAAGTACGACATCAACAAAGGAGCGAAGATGGTCCACGCAGCTCCGCCCGCGGAGGCGACCATGTATAGCCCCCACCAGACGCAGAAGTCTCCAAAATAGTTGGGATGGCGAGTCAGCCTCCAGAGTCCACGATCCATCACTCGGCCTACATTTTGGGGATCGGCTTGAAATTGGGCCATCTGGAAATCGCCCACGGCTTCAAAGAACACCCCCAGTGACCAGACTGCGAATCCCGCCAGATCAAGCCAGCTCAGTGGCTTCATGGTCGTGGCAACCATTGCTGCCTGAATCGGGATCGAAACGATCCACAGGATCGCCCCTTGCAATAGAAAGACGGTGAACAGACTCACCCACCAGAAACGAGGACCGTGAGACTCTCTCATCGCTCGGTAGCGCCGATCTTCGCCGTGTCTGAGATTTCGTCGGAGTAAGTACAGCGATAGTCGTCCGCCCCAGATCGTGGTGAGTGCGGCCAGCAGCCAAGATCTTCCGGATGCCTGTTGCGATCCCATAACCGCGAATGTGAGCCAAGTGATGAGAACGAACCCCGTTCCCCAGAACGGGTCGACGATGCTGGCGTCACGGAGCACGAGGCTCACCAGCCACAAGCAGGTCATGGTGATGCCGGTCAAAACGAGCGAGTTCAGTAGAGCTTCGGTCAATGGCGTCATGCCGATCTCCAGTCAACGGCTTGCTCACCGATCGCCAGAGGGTCGCGAGAACAGTGCGGCTTGTCGAACTGGATCTGCACGACGCCGGTGAAACGCTCTTCGAATGCGGCCTCGCAGTAGCTCAGGTAGTAGTCCCACATTCGAATGAAGCGGTCGGGATATCCCAACTCGCGGACTTCATCGAGCCTCGCATGAAATCTCTTCCGCCATTCACGCAGCGTCTGAGCGTAGTGGATGCCGAAGTCCTCGGCATGAACGAACCGCAAGTCAGTGGCACGAGCTGTCGATTCCAGCATCGAACCCATTGATGGGAGGCAGCCTCCGGGGAATACATAGCGCTGGATGAAATCGACCGACCGCAGGTACTGAGCGTACCGCCGGTCTGGCATCACGATCGCTTGCAGCACCATCGTTCCGTCGGGCTTGAGTAGCTCGCTGCACTGGCGAAAGAACGTATCGAAGTAACGGTGGCCGACGGCTTCGATCATCTCAACCGAAACGAGCTTGTCGAACTGGCCCGACAGGTCGCGATAGTCTTGCAACAGCAGCGTGACGCGATTCGTCACCCCGGCTTCCGCGATCCGCTGTTGCGCGACCTCATACTGCTGCTTCGAGATGGTCGTCGTCGTGACTCGGCAGCCGAAGTGCTGTGCGGCATGAATCGCCAGCCCGCCCCAACCGGTTCCGATCTCCAGCAAGTGATCGCTGGGCCCCAGTTCCAACTTGCGGCAGAGGCGGTCCATCTTTTCGATCGACGCCTCGCGCAGCGTGCTCGTGGGCGATAAGAAGATACCGCTGGAATAGGCCATGGTGTCATCGAGCATCAGTCGGAAGAAGTCGTTCCCGAGGTCGTAGTGTGCATGGATGTTTCGGCGGCTGCCGGATTTGCTATTCGCATGCCAGCGGTGATAGAGCCAGTTTCCCAGACCGGCAATGCGGGACAGGCCGCTGTCGAGTTGGTCGGTGGCTTCGATGTTCCTCACAAAGAGCCGGAAGAACGCTGTCAGGTCGTCACAGTCCCAGTCACCGCGCAGGTACGACTCGGCCACCGACAGGCTGCCACCCAGGACGGCATGCCGGAAGAACGCCCGGTTGTGAACCTGCAACGTCGATTGCAGATCGCCCCCCAGCCCGAGTGTTGTCGAGCCAAACGGATCGTCCAAGCGAATGGTTCCACCCTGCAAACGCTGCAGCTTTCCGAGCAGCAATCGCCGCGCGATCCGATCGAACACGCAGAAGCGAGGACTCACGGGAGCCGAATGACGATGCTGAGATGTGGTGACAGCCTTGTCGCAAGCGAAAGCAGTACTCATGGGGTGGGACTCTCTGCGGATGGATGTCGTGGAGGGGAGGGCGACTCTGTCGAAGCTGGCGGTACAGGATGGGGCACATAGGGAACCCCCTTTAGCCACAGCCGCAGCGCATGCCAGTAGATGCCGAGAAACACCTGGAGTGTCATCAGTGGGTATCTCAGCAGCACGCGAGCCAGTTGCCAGCGCGTGATCGGTCGTTGATCGAGTGACAGGCTGGCTGCGAATCGCTTGGTGTCGAGCGTGTAGTTCTCGATCGTCACCGTCAGTTGTTCGCGCGGCTCGGAGACTTGCCACCGATAATTCATGTTCATCGCCATGAAGGGGGAGACATGAAACTCTTTCGGATGCTCAAACCGTTGCATCGGCGAGGTGGTTCCATTCCCAGTTTCCTCCGCAGAAAAACTCAGAATGTAACAGTGTCGCTCATTCCACGGCGTGTTACGGACTTCCGCCACGACGTAGACGACATGCTCGCCAGTCGCGTCGTAGCAGTAGTAGAAGCTGACCGGATTCATACCGAAACCGAAGTAACGAAAGTTGGTGAGCAGGCCAATGGGGCCGGTCAGTCGATGTCCTGTCTGTTCCAAAACAAGATCGCGAACGCAGTCAGCCAACGGACGAGCGGGATCGCCCAGGTAGTCGGCCCGGCGGAATCTGGCCAGAGCAGGCCCACGAGTCGACCACAGACCAGGACGCCCAAACAGCGATTCGAGTTCAGCCAGGTCCACGTACACCAGGAACACCCGATAGCGAAACGCATGTTCGACCGGATCCAGCCGTCGATGCTGTACCACCCCTTCGTACAGGCAGCTTCTCATGACCGAGCCTCCTGCGGCAGGAGAGCTTCACACACTCGCCAGGCACTGACGACGCCATCTTCGTGAAAGCCGTTGCCCCAATAGGCTCCGCAGAAGGAAGTCCGCTGGACGTTGATCAATTCGCGATGTCGTGCCTGAGCGGTGGCGCGGCGCCCGGTGAAGATCGGATGGTGGTACTCGAAGCGTTGGATCACTTTCGCCGGATCGATGTGATCGTCACTGTTGAGCGTCACGTTATAGACATGCTTGGATTTCAGATTCTGCAGCATGTTCATCTGATAGGTGACGGTCGCGGCATGTTCGTTGTGTTTCGAGGGCTGACCGGTGAGGCGGTAATTCCAACTCGCCCACGCCCGCCGTCGTTTCGGGAGTACGCCTGGATCGGTGTGCAGTACAGCCATGTTCCGTCCGTACGGAAACTCGGACAACACTTCCTGTTCGGTCGCTGTCGGATCGGCCAGCATGCGTAACGCCTGATCACTGTGACAGGCAAAGACCACGTGATCGAAGGTTTCCGGGGGGCGATTTCTCGGGACGACGACCACTTCGCTCGGTGAACGCCGCACGCTTTCGATCGGCGAGTTGAGCTGAATGCGATCTCGAAACCGCTGGACCATCTTCTCGACATAGGTCCGCGAGCCCCCTTGGATGACGCGCCATGTCGGTCGGTCACGAATGTTGAGCAAGCCATGATTGCGGTAGAACTCGACGATGAACTGAATCGGAAAGTTCTCGAACGTCCCCAGGGGGCATGACCAGATTGCCGCTCCCATCGGGAGCAGGTAGTGCTCCGCAAACTCGCGCGAGTAGCGGTGCCGAGCCAGGAACTCTCCCACAGTGGTCTCATTCGATGTCGCTTGTCCCAGCGCCAGTTCCGGAGCCTCTCGGTTGAACCGCAGCACATCCCTCAGCATGCGGTAGAAGCTGGGGCGTAGCAAGTTCCGGCGCTGGGCGAACAGTCCGTTGAAAGACGAACCGTTGTACTCCAGATCGATGGCGTCGCAGCGCACACTGAAACCCATGGAGGTCGGTTGCGATCGGACGCCGAGTTCATCGAGCAGTTCGATGAACTTGGGATAGGTCCAATCATTGAAGACGATGAACCCCGTGTCGATAGCTTGTCGCTCACCCTCCCACTCGACATCGACCGTGTTCGTGTGGCCACCGAGATAGTCGTTGGCCTCGAAGAGTGTGATGTCATGTTCTAGGTACAGCCGATATGCCGCGGTCAGCCCGGAAATCCCGGCTCCGATGATCGCAATCTTCATGACAGCGATATCCCTTACTGCTGAACCGCATTCCAACGAAAGACGGTCAGACCTTTGAGGTCGCGAACGAAGATCTCGTCACCGCAGACTGCCAAATGCGACCAGGTCGACGATTCACTCACAGGACGCTGGTCGATCAGCTCAAACTTCTCCGTGTTCGCCTGAATTAGCAACAACTCGCCCCGTTCATCGAGAGCCAGAATCCTTCGACCCTGCGCGACCAGACTCCAATACTTGCCGAACGGCTTGGTGATCCAACGTTCTTGGCCGGTGGCGAGGTCGATGCAGGCGAAACGCTGGTTCTTGAGATGCGTGTACACATGGCCTTCGATCACGACCGGAGTCGACATGTAGCCTTGCGTCTTATTCTCCCAGCGCTGCGTCACAGCCCAGCCTGACTCAGTGGCACTCCCATCCGTCTTCTGGCTGAGATCGAATAGCCAGGACTTCCCGCCATAACTGCTCGTGTAAATCGAGTCACCGGAGACCACTGGCGTCTGGATGTTCATGCCGCGGAATGCTTCGATCTTCCGACCCCAGAGTTCTCGACCAGTGGCTTCATCGATTCCCGCCAGTCGAGTTCTGGTCTGGACCAACAGCTGGGATCGCCCGGCGATGGTCGCTCTGAACGGCGACGAGAACGCACTGCCGTTCATACCACCGCCATCTTCCAGCGTTCGCCAGGCTGTCTCCCCAGTGCGTTTGTTGAGCTTTACAAATGCCCCTCCGGCTTGAACGTAGACGAATTCGGCATCAACCAGCGGGGAAGAGGCAAACCCAAATGTCGGCAAGGGGGTCTTGAACCGCTCGACGAAGTCCACTCGCCAGCGCTCTTGGCCATTCTTCGCGTCGAGGCACACCAGCACGTCGCGCATCCCGGCGACGAACAGCGACTCGCCGTCATACGCAGGCGTCGCTCGAATCCACTCTCCATTCTCCCAGGCGAAGAATGGAACCGTCATGGCTCCCGGCCAGCCCGCTGTCCATAAGACTTCTCCAGTGGCTCGCGACAACGCCTGCACCACTTCGGTCTGCTTGTCACGAGTCTCGGTCACGAAGACTCGATCCTCGCTGACGATCGGCCCGGAGTAACTCGGCTCGAGGTCGACTCGCCATTTTTTGACAAGTGTTGTTTTGTCGAGTCGATCGGGCCAGGTCGGACTGATGGCGGCTTGCCCATCGCGGGTCGGACCGCGCCATTGTGGCCAGGTGGCGGACTGGTCTTCGGCCTGAACATGACTCCCGAAGGCGCAAGTCATGGCCACCAGCAGCCCCCAGATTTCGCGTCTGTTCATGAATCAGTCCTTCAGACTTTCTTGGATGGTTTGCGGGGCTTAGCGAGTACTGGCACAGTGTGTTGCAACACGGTTTTGGCGAATTCTTCCAGGTGCCCCATCGTGTCACAAAACGCGGAGTACCTGAGCTTGGTCCGAATCTCGGTCGTCAAGGCACGACCTCCCACGACGACCGCCGTCCCGGTTTTTGCGGACACCGCGAACAGCCGGTTGAATCCGGCTATGAACTCCGCCTCGTCCGGGATGTGTGAGACACTGAGCCACAACAGACCCGGCTTCATATTGTTGACTGCAGCTTCCATCGAACTCAAAGGAATCGAAGACCCCAGCAACCTCGCATCCCATCCCACCGAATGCAGAACGATCTCGGCCATCGACGTGGGAAGTGAATAGTGATCCCCCTCAATCGTGGCCCCAATGGCTAATCGGCCAGAGTTCGTGGGAACCTGTTTGGATCGCAGATCGTTCAGAATTCGGACGGCAACCTGGCACGCCGCCCGTTCTTGATAGACTTCCGCCTGGTGGCACTCCCACTGCTCGCCGATGGCCCGAAAAGCGGGGGCGACCACTTCATCGAAGATCTGGCTCACGGGATGACCGGCCACAAACAGTTCCAGCACAATCGAACGACTGGTTTGTTCGCAACCGGCCAACAGAGACTCCGTCAGCCGATCAGCACACTCCTCGATCCGCCGGGATTTGCGGTCATTGGTACTGGGGAGCGAGAGTAGCTGGGGCTCGACCACGGTGTGGTTCTGCTCCCGGACGAATCGCAATGCCTCCTGGAGGGAGATCCGGCGATGTCCTCCCGCCGTCTTAATGGTGGCCAGCAAGCCTTGGTCGCACCACCGCTTCAGGGAGGATTCGCTGGCTCCAATCGCAGTCGCCACCTGCTTAGGCGAGAGTAGCCCGGACATATTCACTCCCCAATGAATCGAGGGTCCTCGTTCTCAGTCACTCCTCGCCAGCATAGTGGTCCCCGCAGAAACGAGCAACCGAAATACATCCAATACGTCCTTTATTGTGAAAATAGACCGATTTATGGTTGAATCCGCCCAATCTGTCCGGTTCAATGTGGACGTTCTGAACGTATCACCGAGGTCCATCATGCTGAACACCCATCGCCCCCGCCCAGCGACACCTGCGATTCACTTGCTTCGCAGCCGGGCTCAGTCGCTGCTGATTCAAGAGATCTCATTCATTGACCACCCGACATTTCGTCGATCAGCGCTCGAAGATCTGGCGACGTGTGAGTTCCCGATTCACGCCGAAGAAACTTTTTCGGCGGATGATCGCCGTCTCCCCACGCACCTCACCCCGCTCTTTCGAAAACCGCTGCTGACACGAGCGGGTGAGTCCCACCTGTTCCGACTCATGAACTACTGTCGGTATCGAGCCAACACGCTGCGTTCGCAACTCGATCCCCAGAAACCCAAACGCCGACTCGTAGAGGAGATCGAGGCTCTTTTGGCTCGGGCTGAAGATTCGCGGCGCACGATCACCGAATCGAACCTGCGGCTGGTGGCCTCGATCGCCCGGAATCTGGTCACGCGGACTCTGGATTTTGAGGAACTGCTGAGCGAAGGGAACCTGGTCCTGCTGGGGGCGATCGACAAATTCGACTTCTCCCGAGGCTTCCGCTTCAGCACCTACGCCACCCATGCGGTGCAGCGTCA
>QWPB01000017.1 GCA_003671275.1 Planctomycetota bacterium
AGCGGCAATGGTTGGCACAGCTCGCGATCGTCCGCCGCCAGGAGCCACTGTCCGTCAAACGTGGAAACCCGGTAAGTATGGGGCCCCTCTCTCAGGTGCGAGGGGAGCGGGCATGTCATGGCAGGCTGCGTGGCCCCGTCCCATGTGACAGTGATCAAGCCCCGCGCAAAATCCAGTTCACAGGCAGCCACCGTCCGTTTCCAGGTCATCCGGGCCGTCAGCTGACCGCGCTGCGGAGCCGTCGGCAGCGTGAACTCCAGCATCACATCGTGGACGCGGTGAGTCGCGGTGCCTTCGTATTTTTGATTGTATCCGTAGTCGTCCGTGATCGGTGCCAGATGGGAGCGGTTGTAAAGCTTCTCCAGAGCTTCCTGAAACAATGGATCTTCGGATCGCTTCATCCAGCGGTCACGCTCCACCGCGGGCCACGCCCCTGCCACGGATAGCTCGCTGGATTGCGGGTCGAAATGCAGAGTGGACAGCGATTCCGGGGGAATGTCGAGCCCTGCTGGCCACCGCTCAAGAGTCACGGAAGTCGTGTGAGAGCCTCCGGATACAACCCAGTGTCGGAACTCCAGCCAGTCGACGGCGGCAGTGTCCGGAGAGCCCGCGAATTGAAAGCCACGAGAGGTCTCCTCCCAGGAACTGTCCCCGCGCTCGGAACGCCATCGGGCCTTCCATTCGGGATGATCTTCCACGGGTTGGTCGAGATGCGCATCCACCAGGATTCGCGTTCCCAATTGCGCCGTCAGGTCTTTGGGGTGTTGCTTCTGATCGGCATAGACCTCTCCGTCGCGGATCTCGATCGTCTCCCCTGGCAGGCCGACGGCCCGTTTGACGTACGCCTCCAGGGGTTCACTGGGATTGCGAAAGACGATGACTTCCCAACGGCGGGGAGTGCGCCACTGGAACGCATTCTTATTCACCAGCAGCTGATCCCCTTCATTCCGAGGAAGATGTGCGGTTCGCAGGCCAATCTGGCCACAGTTGGGACAGGTGGTTCCCGTCAACCCTTCAGCTGGCCCCGCATGAGCGGAGGCGGTGGAGGCCATCGATGAGGCTCCTTCGGCCTCATCCAGTGACATCCCTCGAGCGAACAGGTGCGAGCAGGTCGGACACGTCATCTGCCGGTGGTATCCGAGCAGGCTGGGGGCCATGGAGCCCGTTGAAATCAGATAACCCTCGGCTCCAAACGTTCGAAAAATCAGCACGCTCGCGGTCAGCATGACCAGTGACTCGATCACATGCCGCAGCGCAGAGGAAGAGGGCGCGGTGATGGTTGCTGAGTCGGACAAACGAACCGTTCCTCGCGGGCAGAGAGGGAACACGTGTGACGATTGTTCTGATTTTACGTGCAGATCCGGTTGTAATGGAATCGAGAGTTGTGATGATTTTTTGTGGTGCAACGGCAGTGTGTTTCAGGTCTTGTGCATCGCTGGCGAATTGGGCTATCAGGTTGTTCAAAGATTGAGACAGGTGGGGCCGTCCCAGTGGTTCGGCGGGAATCTCAACTTCGTCGGGGCAACGGTCGGAGGCCTTGTGCGGATATTCCCACGGGGCGACGATGCACGGCGTCTTACCTTCCCTGCGAGCGTGGTATGTCTGGACAGCTTCTGAATTGCGATTCATCGACGAGGCCGGTCACCTGGCGAGACGTGGCTGTCGAGTTCGCGTATTTCACGGGCAAGGAAGCGTTGGCCTGTGTTTTTGCGGGCTCGTTCTTTCTGGCGGTGCTGTTGCTGCCCCGAGACGGCTTCGGGGGGATTCCGCGATACGATTTACTGCTGATCTTTGCGTTGACCATTCAGGCTGTCATGGTGGGGACCGGCTGGGAGACGCGGGACGAACTCAAGGCAATCTCCCTATTTCATCTGCTGGGGATCGGTCTGGAGCTGTTCAAGACCTCGAAATCGATCGGTTCGTGGTCATACCCGGATTTTGCCTACACCAAGTTCTGGGGCGTCCCGCTGTTCGCAGGGTTTATGTATGCCTCGGTAGGGAGTTACATCATTCAGGCGTGGCGACTGTTTGATATGAAGATCATTCGTCACCCGCCGTACTGGATGGCTGGAACGATCGCGCTGGCAATGTACCTCAACTTCTTCACGCACCATTTCATCGGGGATTTTCGCTGGTATCTGGCCGCCTGTGCCTTGGGGTTATACGCGCGCTCGACGGTCACGTTTCGGCCCTGCAAGTTGCAGCTGCGCATGCCGTTGATGGTGGGGTTTGTGCTGATCGGGTTCTTTATCTGGCTGGCTGAGAACTTTGGGACGTTTTTCGGGTTGTGGGCCTATCCGCACCAGATCGGGGCCTGGGCCACGGTGCATGTCAGCAAATGGAGTGCGTGGACCCTGCTGGTGATGATGTCGTTTACGATCGTGGCGAACCTCAAGCATCTCAAGGCCACGGTTCATGTACAGGAGTAGTGGCAGGGTCGTGGTCAGTGTGAGAGGGAGCCACTCACGGGGAATTCTGCTAATTTGATTTTCGCGGGATCGACTCGCGAGGGTTCGACCTTCCCGGTTAGAATCCCGGACGACCAAGGGCCGTACCGTATCCGGAGATTTCGTGATGGGACTGTTCGACAAACTGCGTGGAGAACTGGTTGATATCATCGAGTGGGTGGATGATTCCCGCCGGACTTTGGCGTGGCGATTCCCCCGCTATCAGAATGAGATCAAGAACGGGGCTCAGTTGATCGTCCGTCCCGGCCAGATGGCCGTGTTCGTTCATCGCGGCGAAATTGCGGATGTGTTTGAGCCCGGCCATTACGAATTGAAGGCTGACAACCTGCCACTCCTCAGCACCATTCAGGGGTGGAAGTATGGCTTCAACAGTCCGTTCCGCAGCGAAGTGTATTTCGTCAGCACGCGGCAGGTGACCGACCTGAAGTGGGGGACTCCGAACCCGATCATGCTCCGCGATTCGGACTTCGGTCCGATCCGGCTGCGGGCGTTTGGAACCTATACCGTCAAGGCGGTGGATCCCAAAGCACTGCTCCGAGAACTGATCGGGACCGACCAGAACTTCGAAATTGATGAGATTGGAGAACTGCTGCGGTCGATCATTGCCAGTGCCTTTGCGGACATGATCGGCAAGGCCAAGATCAGTGCCCTCGACCTGGCCTCGAACTACGGCAGCCTCTCCGAGGAACTGCGCAAGGCTACCATCGAGCGGGTGGACGACGAGTACGGTCTCGACATCCCGTCGCTGGTGATTGTCAACGTTTCCTTACCGGAAGAAGTCGAAAAGGCCCTCGATACAAGGACCAGTATGGGGGTGGTTGGCGACATTGGAGCCTATCAGCAATTCCAGATGGGCAAAGCGATTCTTGAGTCGGCTCAGAACCCGGCAGGTGGCGGTGGAGCTGCATCGGGGCTCGGAATCGGGATCGGCATGGCGATGGCAGGACGGATGGGGCAAGTCGGTGCCCAGCCGGCCGCAGCCGCTGCGGCCCCTCCTCCGGTGCCAGGGGCGGAGCCGTGGCATGTGGCTGTCAGCGGACAGGCCCAAGGGCCGTTTACAGCGGCCCAGATCGCCGAAGCGATCCAGCTCGGCCAGATCAATGCCAGTACACAGATTTGGAGTCCGTCGGTCGGCAACTGGTCCCCCGCCGGCCAGGTCGGGGCCTTCGCGGGCAAATTCGGCCCGCCCGTTCCTCCACCTCCCCCGATGTAACTGATGGGGCACGGCTACGCCCCAGCTTTCTGACGGTCCGGTCTTATGTTCGCCGAAATCTGGCAGCGACTGACTGACTGGCATCCGTGGGACACATGGATTGTGATCACTGCCGCGCTGACCGCGATGGCGTGCTCTCTGCCGGGGTTATGGCTGGTCCTGCGAAAACAGAGCATGATGGGCGACGCCCTCAGCCATACCGCCCTGCCGGGAGTGGTGGTCTCCTTTTTAGCCGTGACTGCCGCGCGGTCACTCGGTTGGATCACGGAAGACCAGCTCGACATGGGTACCCAGATCGCCCTGATGCTCGGTGCGGTTCTGATGGGCATTGTGACGACGCTTCTGACCGAGTGGTTGCAGAAGCTGGCAGGGATTGACGGGGGGGCCTCGCTGGGAGTGGTCTTTACCGGGTTGTTTGCGATCGGCTTGGTCCTGATTCGGACGATGGCCGATGATCTCGATCTGGACCCGGATTGCGTGCTCTTTGGCCAGCTGGAGTCGATCGTCTGGAGAACGTGGTCGATTGCGGGCTGGGAAGTTCCCCAGGCCACAGTCCTCACGGCAGTGATGCTGGGGCTGAACGGTTTGCTGACCGTTCTGTTCTTTAAGGAGCTGAGGCTGGCGTCATTTGATGCGGAACTGGCCACCACTCAGGGGATCAATGCGCGCACGGTGCATTACCTGCATATGGCGTTGACCGCCGCAACGGTGACAGCCGCCTTCCAGAGTGTCGGGTCAATCCTCGTGATTGCCCTGCTGGTCGTACCCGCCGTGACCGCTCTGCAGCTGTCGTGGCGGCTGCGGCATGTTGTTGTTCTGACGCTGTTGATTGCCGCGATCAGTGCCGGAATGGGACATGTGCTGGCCAAGGTGGCCCCTCCCCTGATCTGCGGACCGCTTGGCTGGCCCGCCGTGCAGGATGCCTCGACCAGCGGGATGGTGTGTGTCGCTGCGGGATTGGGGTTTGTGGCAGCACTACTGCTGGGGCCGCGCGGTGTCGTGTGGAATGCCTGGAGCCGGACAGTTTTGGCAATGCGGATTGCGGATGAGGATCTACTCGGACAGCTGTACCGGGTGGAGGAATCGACCGCGACGGGGGACGCTACGGCCGGGGTTTCGTGGCTGGTTCTGCTTCGGCTGCGGTGGCTGGAACTAGTACAACGGGATACTGCGGGCCGAATCGTGCTGACCGAGTCTGGACAGACCCGGGCGCGGGACATTGTGCGGCGGCACCGGCTGTGGGAGGCTTATATGCAGAAGCACTTTGCCCTGCCGGATGACCACTTGCATGACACGGCCCACCGGGTAGAACATTATATCGACCCGGCCCTGCTGGAGGCGCTGGATGCTGAACTGGAGACACCTGCGACCGATCCTCATGGGAAGCGAATCCCCGGTTGAAGGTCGCCTGTTACTGATGGAAAGCGAGTGCTGCCCGTGCCTCTGGAGTCACTGCTTGCTGGGCATGTACCGGCGATTGAAGTCGAAATCAAGTACCGGCTGAACTCCCCTGAGGACTTGAAGAGTGGGCACCCGGAACTTGCCCAACTGGTGTTTGGTCCAGCCGAGCGACAGGTTGATCAGTATTTTAATCATCCTCAGCGGAACTTTGCCGAGACGCATGAAGCCCTGCGAATTCGCTCGTCGGGAGAGCAGCACTGCCTGACCTATAAGGCCCCCCGGCTTGATACACACACACGCACGCGGCCCGAGACGGAAGTCCCGCTCGGCGATGATCCCACGACTCCCGCCTTGTTTCGGTCCGTCCTGTTGACGCTGGGGTTTCGAGAGATCGCGACGATTGTCAAAACGCGGCGTACCGCGACATGGTGGGAGGAGGGCCTGCCGGTGACAGTGGTTCTTGACCATCCGGAAGAATGTGGCTGGTTCCTGGAATTGGAACGAATCGTTACCGTAGATACCTGGATCACAGCCCGTGATCAACTGGTGGCGCTCGCTGAACGGTGGGGACTCGCCGAGCATCGGGAACCTCGGTCGTACTTGCGCATGTGGCTGGAAAGGCATCCCGAGGCTTTGGCATAATCGAGGGGTAGTCCCCTGCCCTTACGAAGGAACTGAAACATGAAACCCTGGCTGGCCCTCACCCTGATCCTCTGTCTGTCCCCAGTTTTGTGGGCTGCGGAGCATACCAAGGACACACTGGAAACTATCCAGAAGGCCACCGCCGAAAAGAAGGCGGTCCTGGTGGATGTTCGAGAAAGCGATGAATGGAAAGCCGGCCACGTTCGGGGGGCCACGTTCCTCCCGTTGTCGGAACTGAAAGCGGCGAACCGGGAAGACGTTCTGAAAAAACTGCCCAAGGACCAGGTGATTTACACTCACTGCCGCGCCGGGCGGCGGTCCGTGGCGGCTGCCGATTTGCTGGAAAAATGGGGCTATGATGTCCGTCCGCTGAAGCCCGGCTACGACGATCTGATCAAGTTTGGATTTGAAAGCGAACAGGGCGAGCCCTAGTCCGTGAGATACGGACGTACGGATTCTCCAACCGTTACAATTGTGATTCCGCCATCACAAGTGGCGACTCCCCGTTGTTTTTCATGACCCAACGCTTGCAGGACGCTCTACGATGGGGCTCAGTCATTCTGGATCGCATGGGTCCAGACATCGTGCGTTGGGCCAGCGAGGAACAGGTAACATGTTCGATGAGTTCAAGCGGTTCATATTCAAAGGGAACGTCGTCGATCTATCGACCGGGGTGATCATCGGTACGGCGTTCAGCGGAATCGTGAAAGCCTTCACGGACGGAATCGTGAACCCGTTGATCAACATGATGACCGGATCGGATAAACCGGAAGTGGAGTGGATGGTCGGGGCCTTGAATCTGGGCGTCGTGATCAGTGCGGCGATCAACTTCCTGATCGTGGCTGCCATTGTCTTCTTTCTCATCGTGAAACCGATGAACAAGGTGTTGGCGATCATGAAGGCCCAGGAAGCCGCTGCTCCACCGGCTCCCCCTGCCGCCGATGTGGTTCTGCTGGCCGAGATTCGTGATCTGTTGAAGAGGTAATCTCTTCGGGCAGAGTTTGGATACAGAAACAGTCCGTTGGTTTCCAACGGGCTGTTTTTTCATGCAACATCCATCGGTTTGATCCACTACGCAGCGCGACGCAGGGCTTGTCGACTGGCATGCAACCGGGCTTTTTCTTCCAGAATCGAAGCGGCGTCGAACCGATGGCCGAAGTACAGCTCCTGGGCTCGTTCATCGGCGAGCACGGTCGCCGAGTCGCCACCGACGATCACCTCTCCCAGGCAAATGACGTAGGTCCGATCGGCGATCGTCAGGGTTTCCCGTTCGCGATGGTCCGTCAGCAGGATCGAAATGCCGCGATCCCGCAGTTCCATGATGATGTCTTGAATGTCGTTGATTGTCTTGGGATCGATTCCTGTAAACGGCTCGTCCAGCAGTACGATCGATGGATTGGTGGCCAGACAACGCGCGATCTCCAGTCGTCGCTTCTGTCCTCCTGACAGCGTGGATGCGATCTGCGTTCGCTGTTCTTCCAGTCCCAGGTGGGCGATCAACTGATTGATTTTGTCGACACGTTCCCCGTGACTGAGCGGCAGAAATTCCAGAATCGCCTGGAGGTTCTCCTCGACGGTCAGCTTCACGAAGATGCTGAAATACTGCGGAAGATAGCCCATTCCCGCTCGGGCGCGGCGGTACATGGCCCACTGCGTGACATCTTTTCCATCGAGCAGGACGTGGCCTTCGGTCGGAGCGATCAGACCAACCGCCGTGCTGAACGTGGTCGATTTACCCGCTCCGTTCGGGCCCAGGAGCGCGACAATTTCCCCTTTCTCGACGTGAAAGGACACATCGTTCACGGCCCGTTTGCCACCGGGATAAACTTTCGCGAGATGTTGGCACTCGAGCAGAGCCATCGATGTCCTCCCTGACCAGCTGTCATTCGCTCGCTATCATCGTGGCGGTTGAGGATTCCGACAAGATCGATCTGTACCTGACACGGGGCAAGATCATGAGGGCTGTCGGGTCAGCAGGCGTTCGCGAATGATTTGGGCCACTTGCTCCGTCGCCTGAGGGGGGCGGTAGGTCCATGACTCCAGCGTTCCTCGAAACGGACGGGTGATTCCGGCGAGTTCGAAGGATTGGTGAAAGCTGCGGAACCGTCGGGCGGTCCGCCGCTCGATCAGATGCTCGACGTAAACGGGCCGCGTGGTCGTCGCGGCCTCGGAAATCATGTTCACGGAATCGCAGGTCACAATGACGTGCGAGGCCAGTGCCAATGCCGGCAGATAAGGGTTCTCACCAGTTCGAGGCCAGACGAATTGTTCACGGCCATAGCGGGCAACGAACTGGTCGATCCAGCGGGCGGGAGTCCGCTTCGATGGCAAAATCGCCAGCTGCTGGTGCCCTCTCGCGATGGCCAGGTCCAGTCGCTGTTGAAACGCCGCCAGTTCCTCATTCGTGAAGGCGTAGTTCCGGGTTGGTCCCCCCAGCAGAACCAGTGCAAACGGTTGGGTGAGTTTCTCCAGGCCCGCCCTTCGTCCTTCTGACGCCTGTTCTGACAGGAGTGTCGGAGTCAGATGATGCAGCGCCCCCAAGGTGCCAATTACCTGCGGGCCGACTAGTCCATCATGCAGCGGACAGGCCACCAGATCGAACCGCTCTGGAGCGATTCGCGGGTCCTGAGTGTGGACCGTCAGAACCCGGCTGCCGAAATACCGTTTCAGCAGCAGCGAGGCCATGATCGACTGCCGCCCGCAGGTAATCACAAGATCGGGCGGTTCTTCGCAATGGACGGTACCGGGATCGCAAAACACCCACGGAGCGGTGGGGATCATTCCCGGCCACAACCATTTCCAGGGGCGACACAGAGGAGCCTGCCGCAGCTCACCGATGGCCCCCGAAGCCGCCATCAGCCCGCGAACCTGACTGATCATGCCAGCTCCGCCATCCGTAAAGGCCACAGCCTTCCATGCTGGATGAGCGGAAAAATCCGATGAGTCAGTCACGACCATTCGGCCCCTCAAGTTCGTCGCGGAAGCTATTCATCCTCAGCCCCCATCAGCCCCTTGATGGTCATCACCAGACCAATCACGAGCAGAATGGAGGGTAGAAGAAAATACGATTGGCCGCCAATCCGGCAACAAACCAGACCACAGCCAGAATCATCAAACCAACACCCTTGAGAGAGGGATGCATCGCAAACTCCTGAAGAAGGGAGATAAGAAGGGATGACTAATGTTAGCGGAGCATACCCTGCCCTATTCGATTTTCCAAATCTGCTTCGACCGCCTGATGGAAAGTGGGGGGCAATCCTGTCTGACGCAAGTTCCCCGAGGCGATGTTCACCCTCTGGTCCAGTGGCAAGCCCAATTGCCTGCCGGGTCAGTTGCCTCTCCAGCGAGGCGGTCCAGGCATCGCTTGGGATGTCTGGGTGGCGCAGGAATAAGAGGGATTGAAAGGTGTGAGTGACCGCTGTCGCACCTTGGTGTTGCACAACCCAGACGCTTAACGCAGTCTCCGGGCTGCCCCCGTCGCGGAAATTCAAGCAGCATTGGCGCAGAGGGGCCTCGGTAGTCTCAAATGGCGTGTGGCACCATCCCGGAGGCTGCGGCAGGTCGATATCGCTTTGGCTAGACCGGAAACTCGGCTCATCGTCAACGATCGGCAACTTGCGAGTGTTGGTTCATGAGTCCCACCCAGTGTTGGCGTGCTTCTACGTCGGTAGCAGTTCCTCGCGGATCTGGCCCGCACCGCCCATGGGGAAGGGGCGGCCCTGGCGGTCGTGAACGAGCGTCTGCGGCGGAACTCCGAGCAGGTGGAGGGCGGTCGCCTGGATATCTTTAGGAGAGACGGGGGTCTCGGCCACCTCGCCACCGATCGCATCGCTGCGTCCAACGACTTGGCCGCGAGGGACTCCGCCGCCCGCTAAGACCGTCGAGTAGACCTTGGACCAGTGGTGCCGGGCCGCGCCCTTTGGACCGGTGTCGATCTGCGGCGTTCGTCCGTGTTCGGTGGTACATACGATCAACGTTTCATCGAGCAGCCCGCGCTCATCCAGGTCGCGAACCAATGTCGCGAACGCTGCATCGAACCCGGGAAGCAAATATTCCCGAAGTCGCGGGTAGTGGTTCTGGTGCGTGTCCCATCCGCCACTGAAGTAGGTTCCGTACGCATCCCAGAAGACACTGACAAACTTACTCCCCGCCTCAACCAGCCGCCGTGCCGTCAGGCACGACTGGCCAAACAACGTGTCGCCATATGCGGTTCGCAATGTCTCCGGCTCGCGGGCGAAGTCGAGGGCCTCGCGCAATGCCGTTGAGGTCAGCAGCGAGAGGGCTTGCGTCTGGCTGGAGCTGTAGTCTCGCGTCGAGGCGGCCTCGTCGATCGAACTTCGTTGGGCATCAAATTGCTCCAACAGGAGCTTGCGAAGGCCCAATCGGGTCTCGCTCAATCCCTCGCTCCAAGCTCCCGCTCCTTGAAACGTGAACTTCCCATCGCGCGGGGCGACCGCATACGGGTCGAGGTATTCCTTCGACTGTTCGTGGCGGCACTTGGGGGCCAGTTTCTGCCCCGCTCCCGTGTAATTCGTCCACAGCGGATTGAACCGTTGTCCGAGAAACGCTGCATACGGTCCCGCCAACAGCCCGAGGTCGTCCGCCTGGGAATTGAAGGTCCACGGCAGCCCGACATGCTGCAACAGGTCTTTGCGGTCCCCCTGCTGCTGGGTCCAATAGTAATC